>NZ_JBEOSV010000011.1:0-191366 GCF_040303245.1 Kitasatospora sp. NPDC096077
CCCACCCCAATAAAAGCTAACCCCCCCAACACCCACTCACCCCCGAGTCCAGGCCTGCGACCGCCGGCTCGCACCGGCGTCCCACCCCCGTTCGCGGTTTCCGGCCCACGAGCTGCGGCGACCTCACGTTACCGGCCAGTAATTTGGCTGATCATCGTCTCCTCTGATGGGTTGTCAGCTCATAGGCTCGCTCATGATCACATCGGGTGAACTGAGGGAGCAGAGCGTGATGGCACGACCCCGTCGGACTGGCGGCCACCGGACGGCGAGCGCGGTGCTCGCCCTGGCGCTCGGGCTCGGCGTCGGGCTCGGGACCGGCGCGATGGCCCAGCCCGCCTTCGCGGCACCTGAGTTCGCCGCTTCGTCCGCCTCCTCCGCCGAGTCGCCCGCCGCCGCTTCGGTGCTCGGCGGCTTCCGGCTGGCCGACATCACCGCCGCGGACGGCGTGGTCCTCAAGGCCGACGTGTTCACCCCGCCCGCCGGGACCCCGGGCGCGGACGCCCGGGGCCGCTACCCGGTGGTGGTGCAGCCCGCCAGCTGGGGGCAGAACGACCTGGAGTACGTCGCCCAGGGCCACAAGTTCGCCGCCGCCGGGTACGTCGTGGTGACGTACACCGTCCGCGGGTTCTGGGGCTCGGGCGGGGAGGTGGACGTCGCCGGGCCCAAGGACGTCGCCGACATCTCGACGGTGATCGACTGGGCGCTCGCCCACACCGCGGCGGACCCGGACCGGGTCGGCATGATCGGGCTGTCGCTCGGCGGCGGCCTCACCCTGCTCGGCGCCGCCTTCGACCCGCGGATCAAGGCCGTCGCCTCGCTCAGCGGCTGGGCCGACCTGACCGACGCGCTGTACAGCGGGCAGACCCGGCACACCTCCGCCGCCACCCGGCTGGCCACCATCGAGGGCCTGACCGGCCGCAAGAGCCCGGAGTTCGCGACCGCCCTGGACGACCTGTTCGGCGACCATGACCTGCCCGAGGTGGTGAAGTGGGCGGACGTCCGCTCGCCGGCCACCTACCTGGACCGGATCAACGCCAACGGCGCCGCGGTCTACCTCGCCAACGGCTGGAGCGACAGCTTCTTCAACCCCGGCCAGATGACCGACTTCTACCAGCGGCTGACCGTCCCCAAGCGCCTCGAACTGCGCCCGGGCGACCACGCCAGCCAGGAGTTCACCGGCCTGCTCGGCTTCTCCAACGCGACCTGGGACAACGCCCGCGGCTGGCTCGACCGCTACCTCAAGGGTGCGCCCGGCGCGAACGACCTGCCGCAGGGCGTCGACCTGGAGGTCCGCCCGGGCAGCGGCCACGAGGCGTACCCGGACTGGCGCTCGGTCGGCTCCCGCACCGAGCGGGTGACGTTCGGCGACACCGCGACCGTCCGCGGCGACGAGCCCTCCGGCGCCAGCGGCGGCACCGTGCTGCTCTCCGGCCTGGTCGACCAGTGGCTGCACCAGCCGCCGACCGTCCTGGTGCCGCTGCTCGACCGCTCCGCCGCCGCCGTCCGGCAGTCGGAGCCGTACCGGCAGGGCCTCGCGGTGCGCGGGGCCGCCCGGGTGCACACCACCGTCACCGCCTCCGCGTCGCAGGGCACGGCGATCGCCTACCTCTACGACGTGGACGCCCTCGGCGTGGGCCGGCTGATCGCGCACGCCCCGCAGAGCTGGAGCGGCCGGTCGGCCGGGCAGCCCTTCCCGCTGGACGTCACGCTGTTCCCGACCGCCTACGACCTCCCGGCCGGGCACCGGCTGGCGCTGGTGCTCGGCACCCACGACGGGCTGTACGGCGGCGAGACCCCGAAGGGCGCCACGGTGACCTTCGGCCCGGCGGAACTGTCCCTGCCGGTCCGCTGACGGACCCGGCCCCACCCGGTGGCAGGAGAGCCGGGTGGGGCCAAGCCGCCCGGGTGGGACCAAGTCGGCCGGGTCAACAGCTGAGGTGGAGCCGGTCGGAATATACGTCAGCTGTCGTAAGCGGCGGTCGGATCAGAGCCGGCGCAGGAACACGTCCAGCTGGGTGTTGGTGTCGCCCGGCACCAGGTTGGCGTCCTCGGCGGTGAAGACGACGGTGTCGCCGGTGGCGTCGACGTACGGGCTGTCGGAGCCGCCGGTGCTCTGCGAGCCGTCCAGGGCGGCGGTGACCCGCTCGATCCGGCCGGTCCGCAGCTCGCGGCGGAAGACGTCGCTCTGCCCGTTGGTGTCGCCGGGCACCAGGTCGGCGGCGCCGGAGTCGAAGTAGACCCAGCGGCCGTCGTCGGTCATGGCCGGGTCGTAGGCGCCCTCGGTGGTCGTGGTGCCGGGCAGCGGGGTGTTGACCAGGGTGGTCCGGCCGGTCGCCAGCTCGCGGACGTAGAGGTCCATCCGGATGCCGTGGGTGCCGGGCCGCCCGACGCCGTAGACCGGCAGGGCGTAGAGGGCGAAGCGGCCGTCGGGGCTGATCCGGGCGTCGTTGCCGCTGCCGGTCAGTGCGCCGGTGGCGTCCAGGCTGGCGCCGGTGGTCTTCCCGGTGGCGGCCTTCCAGACGTAGTACGGGTAGAACCGCGGGCCGGCCAGCGCGGCGGCGGCCTCCGGAGCCGCAGCGGGGGCGGGCGCGGCCGGGAGGAGGTTGCCCGCCCGGGAGATGAAGCCGACCGTGCCGCCGTCCGCGCTGATGGTCGGGCGGAAGGAGTTGTTGTCGGCGCCCTGGCCGTCCGCGCCGACGGTGACCAGCCGGGTGGTGCCGGTCCAGCGGTCGGTGACGAACACGTTCTGCTTGCCGCGGTGCACCCCGGCGGCCAGGTCGGTGCGGTCGGAGGCGAAGGCGACGTAGCGGCCGTCCCGGCTGAGGGTGGGGGAGTCGGCGCCGCGGATGGTCTCGTCGTCGGTGGTGGCGAGGCGGCCGGCGGAGATCAGCTCGGTGCGGCCGGTCCAGCGGTCCCGGACGTAGACGTCACTCCGGTGCCGGGCCTGGCCGGGCAGCACATCGGTGGCGGCGGTGCTGAACGCGACGTAGCGGCCGTCGCCGCTGATCGAGGCGTCCGAGGTGGCGGCGTTCAGCCGGGAGCCGTCGTCGGCCACACTGGCCCGCTCGACGTGCCCGTTGCGCAGGTCCCGGACGTAGACGTCACCGCCGTTCGCGGCGCCGTCGGGCAGCAGGTTCGTCGCGGTCGAGGAGAACAGCGCGGAGCGGCCGTCGGCGCTCAGCCCGAGCGCGTACGAGGGGCCGTCGAGCTGCTCGCCCTTCGGCCCCTCGCTGACCCGGGCGGTGTCGCCCTTGGGCGGCCGGGCCTCGGCCGAGGCCGGCAGCACGGCACCGACCGCGAGGGCGGCCACCAGGACGCAGCCGGTACGGGCCAGTCGGCGGCGGGAACGAGCGGTGATCATGGACAGCCTCCCCTGATGACGGTGCCGGGCCCGGGGATCCCCGCCGGCCCGGCTCGGCCACGAGCCAAGCGCCGACCGAGCGGGACGGTCAACGGGCCGAAGCGATCTCGTCCCGAAATACGCCACGGGTGGTACTGCGCCCCTCCGGCCCCGGAACCGCCCCCGGAACCGCCCCCGGAGCCGGGCCCGGAGCCGACCCGGGAACCGGCCCGGAACCGCCCCCGGAACCAGCCCCGGAACCGGCCCCGGACGGCCCGCTCCGCCACGCTGGCAGAATTGGGCTGTGATCGACGCACGACGGCTGCGGACCCTCCGGGCCGTGGCGGACCACCGCACCGTGACCGCCGCGGCGGCCGCGCTCTACCTGACCCCCTCCGCGGTCTCCCAGCAGCTCGCCGCCCTGGAGCAGGAGACCGGCCACCACCTGCTGGCCCGGGAGGGGCGGGGAGTGCGGCTGACCGCCGCCGGGGAGATCCTGCTCGGCCACGCCGACGCGGTGCTCGCCCAGCTGGAGCGCGCCGAGGCCGACCTCGCCGCCTACAGCGCGGGCGTCGCGGGCGAGGTCACCGTCGCCTCCTTCGCCACCGGCATCTCGCACGTGCTCGCCCCGGCGATCGGGCTGCTCGCCGAGCGGGCGACCGGGGTACGGCTCAAGGTGCTGGACGCCGAGGGCGACGCCAGCCTGCCGATGCTGCTGGACGGCCGGGCCGACCTCGCGGTGGCCGTCGAGTACCGGGGCGCCCCGCGCGGCGACGACGCCCGGC
Source organism: Kitasatospora sp. NPDC096077 (assembly GCF_040303245.1). Taxonomy (NCBI): domain Bacteria; kingdom Bacillati; phylum Actinomycetota; class Actinomycetes; order Kitasatosporales; family Streptomycetaceae; genus Kitasatospora; species Kitasatospora sp. NPDC096077. The sequence continues at coordinate 4,126 of NZ_JBEOSV010000011.1, forward strand.
TCACCCGGGTCCCGCTGTACGCCGAGCCGTTCGAGGCGGTGCTGCCGCTGACCCACCCGCTGGCCGCCGAGGCCGGACCGCTCGCGGTGGCCGCGCTGGCGGACCAGCCGTGGATCGGCCCGTACCCGGGCAACCCGTGCCACGACGTGGTCCTGCTGGCCTGCGAGCACGCCGGCTTCCAGCCGCGGCTGCTGCACTCCTCGGACGACTTCCGCGCCGTCGTCGCGCTGGCCTCGGCCGGCGCCGGGGTCGCCTTGGTCCCGCGCTCCGCGCTGCGCGGGGTGGACCTGGCCCGGGTCGCGGTCCGCCCGGTGGACAGCGACCTCGCCACCCGCCGGGTCTTCGCCGCCGTCCGGGCCGGCGCCGACGGCCACCCGCTGATCCGCCCCGTCCTGGACGCCCTCGCCGAGGCCGCCGCCGCCGGGGCCTGAGCGGGGGATAGGGTCGGCCGGGAGTTCGTACGCGTGCGGGGGAGGGGGCGACGCCATGGCGGTTGCCGTGTGGGCGGCCGTGCGACGGCGGCCGGTGGCCTTCCTGTGGTCGCGGTGGCCGCTGCGGGCCTGGGCGTTCCTGCTGACCGGCACCCTCCAGGGCGCCGTCTCGCTGCTGGTGCTGGCCGTGCTGGTGGTCCTCGGGGTCGTGCTGTCCGTGGTCGGCGTCGGGCTGCTGGTGCTGGCCGGGGTGGCCGTGCTCGGGGTGCCGCTGGGCGCGCTGGAGCGGCGCCGGCTGCTGCTGGTCGAGCCCGTCCCGCTGCCCGACCCGCACGGCTCGCTGCCCGGCGCGGGCGCCGCGGCCTGGCTGCGGACCCGGCTGAGGGAGCGGGCGACCTGGCGCGAGCTGGCCCATCTGCTGCTGCACAGCGTGCTGTTCACGGCGAGCGGTCTCGGCTTCGTCGCGCTGCTCGGGCTGTCGCTGATGCTGCTGGTGACGCCGCTGATCGTGTGGGCGATCAGCCCGGACACCGTGATGCTGATCCCCGGCCACCCGATCTCGGAGCCGCTGGCGGCCCTGCCGGGCAGCGCGGCGGGGGCGGTCGGGCTGGTGCTCTCCGCCTACGCCGGGTGCCTGCTGGCCGGAGCCGAGGTGTGGACGGCGCGGTGGCTGCTGGCGATCCGGGACGAGGACCTCGGCGGCCGGGTGGTCGAACTCACCCGCTCCCGGGCCCGGTTGGTGGACGCCTTCGAGGCCGAACGGCGCCGGATCGAACGCGATCTGCACGACGGCGCCCAGCAGCAGCTGGTCGCCCTGAGCATGACCCTGGGGCTCGCCGAACTGGAGCTGCGCGGGCAGCACCCGGCGGCGGCCGAGCTGGTCACCCGGGCCCGCGGCGAGGCCAAGCAGGCCCTGGCGCAGCTGCGCACCCTGGTGCGCGGGATCCATCCCCAGGTGCTGACCGACCACGGGCTGCCCGCAGCGGTCGCCGAGGTGGCGCTGCGCCATCCCGTCCCGGTGACCGTCGACATCGACCTGCCGCACCGGCTGCCCGGCCCGGTGGAGACGGCCGCCTACTTCACCGTCACCGAGGCGCTCACCAACGCCGCCAAGCACAGCGGCGCGGACCGGATCGAGGTGGTGGCCCACCTCGACCGCGGCACACTCGTGCTGCTCGTCACCGACAACGGCCGCGGCGGGGCCGATCCCGCCGCCGGCGCCGGCCTCCAGGGGCTGGCCGACCGGGTGGCCATCCTGAAAGGACGACTGATCGTGACCAGCCCGGTCGGAGGACCGACCCGACTGCGCGTGGAGGTCCCGTGCTCCGGATAGTGCTCGCCGAGGACGCCGTCCTGCTCCGGGCCGGCCTGGTGGAGCTGCTCGGGCGGGTCGGCCACCAGGTGGTCGCCGCGGTCGGCGAGGCCGGGGAACTGGCCCGCGCCGTCGACGCCGAGCGGCCCGACATCGTCATCACCGACGTCCGGATGCCGCCGGACTTCCGCGACGAGGGGCTCCGGGCCGCCGTCGAACTGCGGTCCAGGCACCGGGGGTTGCCGGTCCTGGTGCTCTCCCAGTACGTGGCGACGGCGTACGCGACCCAGCTGTTCAGCGACGAGGCGTCCACCGACGGCGGCCTCGGGTACCTGCTCAAGGACCGGGTCGGCGAGGTCGCCGACTTCCTGGACGCGCTGGAGCGGGTGGCGTCCGGGCAGACCGTGCTGGACCCGGAGGTGGTGCGGGTGCTGCTCCGGCAGCGCACCGCCGACGAGCCGTTGAAGCGCCTGACGCCGCGCGAACGGGAGGTGCTGGGGCTGATGGCCGAGGGGCTCAACAACCAGTCGATCGCCCAGCGGCTGACCGTCACCGAGGCCTCGGTGGTCAAGCACTCCAGCAACATCTTCATGAAGCTGGACCTCGACCCGGTCGAGGGCAACCGGCGGGTGCTGGCGGTGCTGGCCCACCTGCGCGGCCGGGGGAGCGGCGAGGTCAGTCCACCGACGGGACGGTGACGGCCCGCAGGTCCGCCCCGGGGCAGAGCAGCCGGTTGAGCCGCTGCGCCGAGGCGTCCCAGGACCACTGCTCGGACACCCACTCCCGGCCGCGCCGCCCGAACTCCCGGGCCCGGTCGGCGTCCAGCAGGGCCGCCGACACGGCCGCGGCGACGGCCGGTACGGACCGGCCGTCCACCACGCTGCCGGTCCGGCCGTCCAGCACGGTGTCCGGGGCGCCGCCGGAGTCGCCCGCCACCACGGGCAGTTCGCCGGCCGCGGCCTCCAGGAAGACGATGCCCAGGCCCTCCGCCTCCAGGCCGGCCCTCCTGGTCCGGCACGGCATGGCGAAGACGTCCGCCGCCGCGTAGAACCAGGGCGTCGAGGCGTGGTCCTGGCCGCCCGCGAACACCACGCCGCCCGGGGCGAGTTGGCCGGCCAGTCGGCGCAGCCGGGGCTCGTCGGGGCCGTGCCCGACGATCAGCAGGACGGCGTCCGGGACCTCTCGGCGGATCAGCGGCAGTGCCCGGATCAGGGTGTCCTGGCCCTTGCGCGGGACCAGCCGGGACACGCAGAGCACCACCTTGGCGTCGCCCAGCCTGTACCGCTCGCGGATCACCCGGCGGTGCGCCGACGAGGGCCGGAACGCCTCGGCGTCCACGCCCGGGACGAGCCGTGCCAGCCGGGCCCGGGGGCCCAGCGCCGGGGCGATCCGGCGCCGGGTGTACTCGCCGAGGTAGGTGACCACGTCGACGTGGTCGCCGATCCGGCGCAGCAGTCGTCGGGCGATCGGGGCGCGGGCCCACCAGATCTCGTGGCCGTGGGTGGTGGCGACCATCCGCTCGATGCCGCCCCGGCGCAGCGCGGGCGCCATCGCGGCCAGCGGGGCGGCGGCGCCGAACCAGACCCGGTCGCAGCCGTGGGCGCGGGCGATCTCCAGCGTCCGACGGGTGACCCGGGGGGTGGGCAGCAGGGTGCGGCTGCGGTCCCGGACCACCGGGAAGGGCAGGGTGGCGGCCCAACCGGTGTCCGCGGGCTCGGCGGAGGTGTAGACCACCACGTCGTCGTCCGGGACGCGCACCGCCATGGCGTGCACGAAGGTCTCGATGCCGCCCTGCCGGGGCGGGAAGTCGTTGGTGACGATCAGGGTGGTGCCCATGGGAGTCGATGCCTCGGTTCCGGGGTGGAGTGGGGTCGGGTGGAGTGGGGCGGGTCGGACGGTGACACGCGTGGCGGGTGCGGCCGCCTGCGCGGGCAGCGGCAGCCCGCGGACGGGCTCCGGCACGAGGCGGGCCCAGACCGCCAGCACCGCGGGCAGGGCGAGGTAGCCGAACCGCCCGGCCGGGGCCAGCAGGAAGGCGGTGGCCAGCCCGAGGGCCAGCCGGTCGGCGGCGGCGACCAGGTCGCGGGGCGGCCGGCGCAGCAGCGAGCCGGCGACGGCCAGGCCGCCGAGCAGCAGCAGCGCGACCGCCGCGGACCAGCCGGCCGGCCCGAGGTCGGCGAGCAGCCGGCCCGGCAGCGGGCTGGCGGCCTCGGTGCGCAGCTCGCCGTGGCCGAGCGGGAAGGCCAGCACCTGGTCGACCATCGGCCCGGGGGCGAGCAGCGCGGCGGGCAGCACCAGTGCGGCGGTGCCGAGGAACGCCACAGTGAGGCAGCGGGCCGCGGCCCGTCGCCCGGCGGTGGCGGCGAGCAGCGCGGCGGCGACGGCGACCGCGGGCCAGCAGGTCCACTTCATGGCGCAGGCGGCGGCCAGCACCAGCCCGGCCGCCGCCGGGCGCCGTACCGCGGCGAGCGCGAGGGCCAGGCAGAGCAGGCCGGTCAGCGGGAGGTCGACGCCGCTGACCGCGAGCGGCAGCGCCACCACCGGCGAGGCGAGCAGGGCGGCCAGTACCGTCCCCGGCGTCACCGTGCGCCACCGCGGTGCGGCGCCGGGTGCGGCGGCGCGCAGCAGCCGGTGGGCGGTCCACAGGGCGGCGAGGAACACGGCCGCGCACCAGAGCCGGGCGTCGCCCGCCGGTTGCGCCAGCGGCCCCTGGGTGCCGAGCAGCGCCCGGGGCAGCCCGAGCAGGGCCATCCCCGGCAGATAGGGCGTCACCTCGTCCACCGTGCGGGGGTCGTCGAGGTACGGGGAGACCTGGTGCAGCAGCAGCGAGCCGGAGCGCTCGATCACCCCGACCTCGCTCTGCGCCGCCCCGCTGTGCACCAGCAGGAGCAGCGGCAGCACCACCGCGCCGGCGAGCGCGACGGCGACCGAGCGGGCCCGGGCGTCCCGCCGCGACGGGAGCAGGACGGTGAGCGCCGCGCCGAGGTAGCCGAGTGCGGCGACGGTGCCCCAGGTCCGGTGCGGTCCGAGGGAGGAGTCGAGGGGGAAGACGGCGGCCCAGGCGGCGCAGGCGAGCCATCCGGCGCACCAGTACCACCTGCGCCCGACCGCTCCGGGAGCCGGGTGGGCCCGGTCGTTCGGAGGAGTGAGCACCCGTTCATTCCAGCCGCGCGCGGAGGTGACGTCATGACGGCCAGGTCGAGACCCGATGGTCGGGTTTCCCCTACCATCCGCGCACGTGGGGGCCCGTGATCGGGCCCGAGGCGGTGCGGGGGGACCGCGTAGGGTGGCGGGAAACGACGGCCGCACCCCTCAGGAGACCTCCATGCCCTCGACCGCTGTTCCCGCCGGTCCGCTGCCGGTCGGTGTGATCGGCCTCGGCGACATCGCACAGAAGGCGTACCTGCCGGTGGTGTCCGCCCTGCCGGGCCTTGACCTGCGGCTGATGACCCGGGACCGGGCCAAGCTGGACCGGCTGGGGGAGACCTACCGGGTCGACGCCGGGAGCCGGTTCACCGACCTGGACGAGCTGATCGACAGCGGCATCCGGGCCGCCTTCGTGCACGCCGCCACCGACCAGCACGTGCCGATCACCGAGCGGCTGCTCCGCGCCGGGGTCGACGTGTACGTGGACAAGCCGCTGGACTACACCGTGGACGGCGCCCGGAAGCTGGTCGACCTCGCCGACCGGACCGGCCGCTCGCTGATGGTCGGCTTCAACCGCCGCCACGCGCCCGGCTACGCCCAGGCGTTGGAGCGTCCGCGCGACCTGATCGTGCTGCAGAAGAACCGCGAGGGCCTCCCCGAGGCGGCCCGCACCCTGGTCTTCGACGACTTCGTGCACGTGGTGGACACCCTGCGGTTCCTGGTGCCCGGCGAGATCGACCACGTGGACGTCCGGGCCCGCAAGGACCGGGAGGGCCTGGTCGAGCACGTGGTGCTGACGCTCGGCGGGGAGGGGTTCACCGCGCTGGGCATCATGAACCGGCTCTCCGGCTCGACCGAGGAGGTGCTGGAGGTCTCCGGCGGCGACTCCAAGCGCGAGGTGCGCAACCTGGCCGAGGTGATCGACCACCGCGGCCAGCCCACCGTGCGCCGGCGCGGTGACTGGGTGTCGGTGGCCCGCCAGCGCGGCATCGAGCAGTGCGTGCTGGGCTTCCTGGACGCCGTGCGGGCCGGGAAGACCCTGGACGCCCACGACGCGCTGCGCACCCACGAGTTGTGCGAGCTGATCGTGGAGCGGATCGGCTGAGGCCGTCCGCGTACGCGGACGCGCATGCCTACGCGTACGGAACGGAACGGGTAAAGCCGGGCAAAGGCGGGGTCAAGCTGGGTGGGAGCTGCAAGGAGCCTGGGAGAAAACTGAATTGACGCCTTTGCGCGTCATCCGGCCGGAACCGACAGTTCATTGACGAGGTCTTGTCGGGGCATTTTCTACGCGCGTATCTTGAGGGCGCCGCGGGGGACGGAGGCCGTCCCCCGCCTTCTCCGCACCCTTCTTCTACGCGAGTAGCGTCCGCTGCCCGAGCCAGGAGCCATGCCCCGGTGACCACCGCCCCCGCACCCCGCCCCCGCAGAACCGCCCTGCTGCGCGCCGCGATCGCCCCGGCCGCCCTGGCCGTCTCGCTGGTGCTCGTCCCGCTGCCGGCCGCCGACGCCGCCGGCCCGGCCGCCGCCCCGCCCGCGCCGACCGAGGCCGGCCCGCTGCGGATCCACGACATCCAGGGCACCACCCGGATATCCCCGCAGGCCGGAAAGCCCGTCACCGGCGTGCCCGGCATCGTCACCGGCGTGCGCGCCTACGGCAGCGTCAAGGGCTTCTGGCTGCAGGACCCGAACCCGGACGCGAACCCCGCCACCAGCGAGGGCATCTTCGTCTACACCGGCGGAAACCCGACCGTGCAGGTCGGCGACTCGGTGCTGGTGAGCGGCAAGGTCAGCGAGTACTACCCGAACTACTCCGGCGGCTCGCAGTCCATCACCGAACTCACCGGCCCCGCCGTCACGGTGCTCTCGGCCGGCAACCCGCTGCCCGCCCCCGTGGTCGTCGACACCCGCAACATCCCCGGAACCTACGCCCCGCCGGCCGGGCCCGACGGCAGCATCGACGCCGGGCAGCTGAACCCGGAGAAGTACGCCCTGGACTTCTACGAGTCGCTGGAGGGCATGCTCGTCCAGGTCAAGGACGTCCGGGTGATCCAGGCGACCGACAAGTACAACGAGCTGTGGGTCGCCGCCGACCGGCAGGACCAGCGCAGCAAGCGCGGCGGCGTGCTGTACGAGTCCTACCGCGAGCCCAACGTCGGCCGCCTGATGGTGCAGCAGCAGGCGCCGGTCTCCCAGCAGCCGTTCCCGGTGGCCAACGTCGGCGACGAGCTGACCGGTACCACCACCGGCCCGCTGGACTACAACCAGTTCGGCGGCTACACCCTGGTCGCCGGCACCCTGGGCACCCTCAAGGACAACCACCTCCAGCGCGAGGTCACCGCGCAGGCCGGCGAGCGCGAACTCACCATCGCCACCTACAACGTGGAGAACCTGGCCGCCACCAACCCGGACGCCAAGTTCGCCGAGCTGGCCCAGGGCGTCGTCACCAATCTGCGCTCGCCCGACATCGTCGCCCTGGAGGAGATCCAGGACAACAACGGCGCCAAGAACGACGGCACGGTCGACGCGAGCCAGACCGTGGCCAAGTTCCTCGCCGCGATCAAGGCGGCCGGCGGCCCCGCCTACGACTGGCGCTCGGTCGACCCCCAGGACGGCAAGGACGGCGGCGAGCCCGGCGGCAACATCCGCCAGGTCTTCCTGTTCAACCCCCAGCGGGTCTCCTTCACCGACATCCCCGGCGGCGCCGCCACCAGCGCCGTCGGCGTCACCGGCACCGGCGCATCCACCGCGCTCACCGCCTCGCCCGGCCGGATCGAGCCGACCGACGAGGCGTGGACCAACAGCCGCAAGCCGCTGGTCGGCCAGTTCTCCTTCCGCGGCCGGAAGGTCTTCGTGATCGCCAACCACTTCAACAGCAAGGGCGGCGACCAGGGCATCGACAGCCGCTTCCAGGCCCCGACCCGTAGCTCCGAGGTGCAGCGGCTCAAGCAGGCCACCGTCGAGCAGGCCTTCGTCGCCAAGCTGCTGGCCGCCGACAAGGAGGCCAAGGTGGTCTCGCTCGGCGACTTCAACGACTACCAGTTCTCGCCCGCGCTGGCCGCCCTCACCAAGGACGGCGTGCTGCGCGACCTGGTCAACGAGCTGCCGGAGACCGAGCAGTACTCCTACGTCTACCAGGGCAACTCCCAGGTGCTGGACCACATCCTGGTCAGCCCCGAGGTCGGCTACGCCAAGTACGACGTGGTGCACATCAACGCCGAGTTCGCGAAGCAGGCCAGCGACCACGACCCGCAGGTGGTCCGGATCAAGCCGTAGCATCCGTTCCGGTTATCCTGCCTCCGCCGTCGGTGGTCACCGGCGGCGGAGGCATTCGCACCCGACGGGGGACGGCGTGGAGTACCGGATCGAGCGGATCGGGCGGGACGACTGGCAGCGGTTGCGCACCATCCGGCTGGCCCAACTCCTCGACACCCCCATGGCGTTCGGCGAGACCCTCGACTACGCCCGGCTGCAGGGCGAGGGCAACTGGCGGGCCCGCACCGAGTGGCTGAACGAGCCCGGCCGGATCGGCCTGGTCGCGGTGGACCCGGTGACCGACGAGTGGGTCGCCACCATGCTCGCCGTCCCCAGCCGCAAGGAGGCCACCGTCGACCTGATCGGCGTCTGGGTCGACCCGGCGCACCGCGGCCGCGGGCACGGCGTCGCCGACGCCCTGCTGGACGCGGTGATCGCCTGGGCCCGGGACGGCGGCGCCGGGTGGATGCTGCTCGGCGTGCACGAGGCCAACCACCGCGCCGCCGCCTTCTACCGGCGGCGCGGCTTCACCTACAACGGCGCCGAGACGCCGTACGTGCTGGACGAGCGGGCCCGGATCCTGGAGATGGTCCTGCCGCTGGGGTGATCGGGGTCAGCCGGCCGTGTACTCCGCCAGGTGCTCCCCGGTCAGCGTCGAGCGGGCCGCGACCAGCTCGGCCGGGGTGCCCTCGAAGACCACCCGCCCGCCGTCGTGCCCGGCGCCCGGGCCGAGGTCGATGATCCAGTCCGCGTGCGCCATGACCGCCAGGTGGTGCTCGATCACGATCACCGACTTCCCGGAGTCCACCAGCCGGTCCAGCAGGCCGAGCAGCTGCTCGACGTCCGCCAGGTGCAGCCCGGTGGTCGGCTCGTCCAGGACGTAGACCCCGCCCTTGTCCGCCATGTGGGTGGCCAGCTTCAGCCGCTGCCGCTCACCGCCGGACAGCGTGGTCAGCGGCTGGCCGAGGCTCAGGTAGCCGAGGCCGACGTCGGCCAGCCGCGCCAGGATCCGGTGCGCGGTCGGCAGCTTCGCCTCTCCGGCGCCGAAGAACGCCTCCGCCTCGGTCACCGACATCGCCAGCACCTCGCTGATGTCCCGGCCGCCCAGCCGGTACTCCAGCACCGAGGCGTCGTAGCGGCGGCCCTCGCAGTCCTCGCAGGTGGTGGCCACCCCGGCCATCATCGCCAGGTCGGTGTAGACCACGCCCGCGCCGTTGCAGGTCGGGCAGGCGCCCTCCGAGTTGGCGCTGAACAGGGCCGGCTTGACGTCGTTCGCCTTGGCGAAGGCCTTGCGGATCGGCTCCAGCAGCCCGGTGTAGGTGGCCGGGTTGCTGCGCCGGGAGCCCTTGATCGCGCCCTGGTCGACCGAGACCACGCCCTCCTCGGAAGGGATCGAGCCGTGGATCAGCGAGCTCTTCCCGGAGCCCGCCACCCCGGTGACCACGGTGAGCACCCCGAGCGGCACGTCCACGTCCACGTCCCGCAGGTTGTGGGTGTTGGCGCCGCGGATCGCCAGCGTGCCGGTGGGCTTGCGGACGGCTGTCCTCAGCGCCGCCCGGTCGGCCAGGTGCCGGCCGGTCACGGTGCCGCTCTTCCGCAGCCCGGCCACCCCGCCCTCGAAGCACACCGAGCCGCCCGCCGCCCCGGCCCCGGGGCCGAGGTCCACCACGTGGTCGGCGATCGCGATGGTCTGCGGCTTGTGCTCCACCACCAGCACCGTGTTGCCCTTGTCCCGCAGCCGCAGCAGCAGGTCGTTCATCCGGCTGATGTCGTGCGGGTGCAGCCCGGTGGTGGGCTCGTCGAAGACGTACGTGGTGTCGGTGAGCGAGGAGCCCAGGTGGCGGATCATCTTGACCCGCTGGGCCTCGCCGCCGGAGAGGGTGCCGGAGGGGCGGTCCAGGGAGAGGTAGCCGAGGCCGATCTCCACGAAGGAGTCCAGCGCCTGCTGCAGCGCGGAGAGCAGCGGTGCCACCGAGGGCTCCGCCAGCGCGCGGACCCAGTCGGCGAGGTCGCTGATCTGCATCGCGCAGGCGTCGGCGATGCTGATCCCGGCGATCCTGGAGGAGCGGGCGGCCTCGCTCAGCCGGGTGCCCTCGCAGTCCGGGCAGGCGGTGAAGGTGACGGCGCGCTCCACGAAGGCCCGGATGTGCGGCTGCAGCGCGTCCTTGTCCTTGGACAGCATGGACTTCTGGATCTTGGGGATCAGGCCCTCGTAGGTGAGGTTGACCCCGTTGACCTTGACCTTGGTCGGTTCCCGGTACAGGAAGTCCTGCAGTTCCTTCTTGGTGAACCTGCGGATCGGCTTGTCCGGGTCGAGGAAGCCCGAGTTGGCGTAGACGCCGACCGTCCACCAGCTGTCGACCTTCCAGCCGGGGATGGTGATCGCGCCCTCGGAGATCGACTTGCCGTCGTCGTACAGCTGGGTCAGGTCGATGTCGGAGACCCGGCCCCGGCCCTCGCAGCGCGGGCACATGCCGCCGGTGATGCTGAAGCTGCGCCGCTCCTTGACCGTGCGGCCGCCGCGCTCCACGGTCACCGCGCCGGCGCCGCTGATCGACGGAACGTTGAAGGAGAACGCCTTGGGGGAGCCGATGTGCGGGGTGCCGAGCCGGCTGAACAGGATCCGCAGCATCGCGTTGGCGTCGGTCGCGGTGCCGACGGTGGAGCGCGGGTCGGAGCCCATCCGCTGCTGGTCGACGATGATCGCGGTGGTCAGCCCCTCCAGCACGTCCACCTCGGGGCGGGCCAGCGAGGGCATGAAGCCCTGGACGAAGGCGCTGTAGGTCTCGTTGATCAGCCGCTGCGACTCGGCGGCGATGGTGTCGAAGACCAGTGAGCTCTTGCCGGAGCCGGACACCCCGGTGAACACCGTCAGCCGGCGCTTGGGGATGTCGACACTGACGTCCTTGAGGTTGTTCTCGCGGGCACCGTGCACGCGGATCAGGTCGTGGCTGTCGGCGACGTGCGGCTCGGCCATCGTTCTCTTCGCTCCTGGCGGTCGTGCTGCTGCTACGGACGGGTGGGCGGGCCCGCCCCGGCCGGTCGGGGTCGGGGCGGGCCCGGGAGGGCTCGGCCGGGGCCGGGCCCGGGCGGGGTCAGCGCACCTCGTTGAAGCGGACCATGGTGCCCGCCGGGTCGCGGAAGGCGCAGTCGCGGACGCCGTACGGCTGCTGGGTCGGCTCCTGGACGAGCTCGGCGCCGCCGGACTTCAGCCGGTCGAAGACCCCGTCCAGGTCGGCGGTGGCGAGCACCACGCGGGCGTACGTCCCCTTGGCCATCATCTCGGTGATGGTACGCCGCTCGTCCTCGGTGATGCCCGGGTCCGCGAACGGCGGCTCCAGTACCAGGGAGACGCTCGGCTGGCCGACCGGACCGACGGTGATCCAGCGCATCGGGCCGCCGCCGACGTCCTGGCGGACCTCGAAGCCCAGCAGGTCGCGGTAGAAGGCGAGGCTGGCCTCGGGGTCGGTGTGCGGGAGGAAGGTCCAGTGAATGCTGATGTCGTTCATGACTGCCACGCTAGGCGCGGGGCCCGGGCGGGCGCTTCTCGAAAACTGATCGCCTTCCCGGGCCGGGGAAACCGGCCGGAGAACCCGCTGGGAAACCCGCCGGACGGCCGGACGGCCCGACCCCGTGCGGACCGGTGTCCGGGGGCCGGGCCGTCGGGCTCCGGGGTGCTGCCGCTCGGACGCGGCGGCCGCTCAGGCGCGGCAGCGCAGCATCTCCAGCGGCGGGTGGGCGAGCAGGTCCGCCCAGAAGTCCTCGCCGTACTCGCGCAGGCCCTCCTCGGAGATCCCGAGCGGCACCCACTCCAGCCCGGAGAACCCGGCCGCGCCCAGCGCCTCCTCGTAGACCTCGCGGCGCGGGACGGTGCCGAGGATGCTGATCGGCTGCGGGTCGAGCAGCGCGGTGACCCGCACCCGCGGGCCGGTCTCGACGTGGTCACCGGTGGGCTCGCAGCGGAACCCGTACCGCTCCAGGGACGCGCAGTCGAAGGCGTAGTCCGGCTTCTGGGCGAAGACGAAGAACTCCCCGCCCGGCACCAGACCGCGGTGGACGTTGCGACACATCCGGTCCAGCGAGGCGCGGTCCTCCGCGTAGTTGAGGCACTGCACCGCCAGCGCCACGTCGAACCTCCGCTCCAGCTCCCGTAGGTCGGCCACGTCGCCGACCTCGTAGCGGACCCCCAGCGGCTCCCGCCGCTCGAACGACTTCGCGGCGGCGATCATCTCGGTGGAGATGTCGACCCCGAGCACCTCCGTCGCGCCGCGCCGCCGGACCTCGCGGCTGTAGAAGCCCGTCCCGCACGCCAGGTCGAGGACGGCCTTGCCGCGCACGTCCCCGACCATGGCCAGGAAGCTCGGCACCTCCCCGAACCGCGTCAGCGGCAGGGCCTTGAAACCCTCGAACGCCTCGCCGATCCCGTCGTACTGCTGCACGCCCATCGCGCCGTCCTTCCGTTCCGCGGTCGTTCCGGAAGTCTCGCGCAGCCCGACGGGCCGTCGTACTGGCGGAAGTGACGAATCAACGGCGCCGGGCGAGGTGCGCGGTGATGTCGGCGTCCAGTTCCACCCGCGCGGGCAGCACGGCCAGAATCCGCCGGAACACCTCCTCCCGGGTCTCGGCCGACAGCATCAAGTAGGCGGATACGGTGGAGAGATGGCCGACGTACTCGGCCGCGCCGATCGTCAACCGCCGGGCGATCACGGCCTGTCGGACATCGGTGAAGAGCGCGGAGCGCAGCAGTTCGGTGCCCGGCCACCGCATCGCCCGCTCCGGAGGCGTGCCGTCCGGGGAGGGGACGTCGTCGCTCGCCAGGAACGGCGCCCGGGCCGCCCGGACGGCCTCCGCCACCGCCGGATCGGCCAGCTCCACCGGCCCGCCGAAGGAGGCGAACACCCCGCCGGGCGCCAGCAGTTCGGCGATCCGGGGCCACCGCCCGCGCGGGCTGGTCCAGTGCAGCGAGGCCGCCGCGTACACCAGGTCGTACGGTCCGTCCGCCGGTAGCTCCTCGAACGCCGCCCGAACCGCGCGGGCCCCCGCCGGGGCGTGCCGACGCAGCTCGGCGAGCATCGCGCCGTCGGGCTCGGTCGCGGTGACGGCGACGCCCTGCCCGGCGAACATCCGGGTCGCCTTGCCCGTCCCGGCGCCGATCTCCAGCGCGGTCCGCGGCGGGCGGCCCGCGTACTCGGCGACCAGGTCGAAGAGCGCGGTCGGATAGCCGGGCCGGTACCGCTCGTAGGCCTGGGCCACCGTGCCGAAACTCAGCGCGCGCTCCGGCGGCTCGGACGGCTCGGACGGCTCGGGTCGCTCAGGCATCCGGGGCCGCCGGCAGCGCCAGCCAGTCCTGCCAGCTGATCCCGCGCCCGAGGAAGCGCGGTCGCTCGAAGGGCCAGTCGCTCTCGATCCACTTCGGCACCAGGGCGTCGAAGGCCTGCTCCACCTCGCTGCCGACCAGCCCGTCGACCACCCACCAGGAGACCTCGCCGTCCGCCCCCACCCGCTCCGGCGGGTCGATGTACACGCACCCGTGCACCGCCGTCTCCGCCGCGTCCAGCAGCGCGTAGTTGAACGACTGGTGCGCGGCGATCTCCCGCTCGTGCCGGGCCAGGTCGATCCGGTTGGCCTCGGCCGTGATCGTCTCCGCCGGCCACCCCCAGGCCGGCCCGAAGATCCCGAACAGCCGCTCCCGCGAGCCCATCACGGCCGGATAGTCCATCGGCGCGTCGGCCTCCCGGATCGGCCGCAGGTGGTACGCCCCGTCGAGCAGCGGCACGTGGACGGGATGGACGAAGTCAGCAGGAAGCCAGGTCATGCCGCCGAGGCTAGCCGCGACCCGGCCGTGAACGCACCGAATATTGCGCGGAGCCGAACCGGGGACCTCTGACACCGCTGACACCGCTGACCGAAAAACAAGCAGGCATGATTGCTTTTTTCTTCGGCCGGTGCCACGCTGCTGCCCGGCGGCGCTCGTGCGAAGTGCCGTCAACCCAGCGGCAGGGGAGGCGCTTTGACGCGCACGAGCTCGGTACTGCGGATCGGCAATGCCTCGGGGTTCTACGGGGACCGCTTCGCGGCGGTGCGGGAGATGCTCACGGGCGGGCCGCTGGACGTGCTCACCGGGGACTACCTGGCCGAGCTGACCATGCTGATCCTGGCCCGGGACCGGCTGAAGGACCCGTCGCTGGGCTATGCCCGGACCTTCCTGCGGCAGATGGAGGAGTGCCTCGGGCTGGCCCGCGACCGCGGCGTGAAGATCGTGGTGAACGCGGGCGGTCTCCATCCGGCCCGACTCGCCGAGCGGCTGGGGGAGTTGGCCCAGCGGCTGGGCGTGCCGACCGCCGTGGCCCGGGTCGAGGGCGACGACCTGCTGCCGCGCCGGGACGAACTCGGGCTGCCCGAGGGCCTGTTGGCCGCCAACGCCTATCTCGGCGGCTTCGGCATCGCCGCCTGTCTGGCCGGGGGTGCCGACGTGGTGGTCACCGGCCGGGTCACGGACGCCGCACTGGTGGCCGGGCCCGCGATCGCCCACTTCGGCTGGACCGCCGCCGATCTCGACCCGCTCGCCGGGGCGGTGGTGGCCGGGCACGTGCTGGAGTGCGGGGCGCAGGCCACCGGCGGCAACTACGCCTTCTTCGGCGAGCACGACGTGGACCGTCCGGGCTTCCCGCTGGCCGAGCTGCACGCCGACGGCTCCAGCGTGATCACCAAGCACCCGGGCACCGGCGGCGCCGTCACCGTCGGCACCGTCACCGCCCAACTCCTCTACGAGACCGGCGGACCGCACTACCTCGGCCCCGACGTCACGGCCCGGCTGGACACCGTCCGGCTCACCGAGGAGGGCCCGGACCGGGTGCGGATCGACGGGGTGCGCGGCGAGGGCCCGCCGCCGACCCTCAAGGTCGGGCTGAACCGCCTCGGCGGCCACCGCAACGAGGTGGTCTTCGTGCTCACCGGCCTGGACGTCGAGGCCAAGGCCGCCCTGGTGCGGCGCCAGTTCGCCGCCGCCCTGCCGCCCGAGTCCCGGCCCGCCGAGCTGCGCTGGACGCTGGCCCGCACCGACCACCCGGACGCCGCCACCGAGGAGGCCGCCTCGGCCCTGCTCCGGCTGACCGCCCGGGACCGGGATCCGGCCAAGGTCGGCCGTGAACTCGGCAAGGCGGCCGTGGAGTTGGGCCTCGCCGGGTACCCGGGCTTCCACCTCACCGCCCCGCCCGGTCCGGGCGCCCCGTACGGGGTGTTCACCGCCGCCCACGTCGACGCCGGGCTGGTCGAGCACACCGCCGTCCTGCCGGACGGCCGCCGGGTTCCCGTCCCGCCGGCCCCGGTGACCTCCGAACCCGGGGCCGTCGAGCCCGAGTCGCCCGCGCCCCTGCCGCCCGGCCCGACCCGCCGGGCCCCGCTCGGCCTGCTGCTCGGCGCCCGCAGCGGCGACAAGGGCGGTGACGCCAACCTGGGCGTCTGGGCCCGCAGCGAGGACGCCTGGCGCTGGCTCGCGCACACCCTCACCGTCGACCGGCTGCGCGAACTGCTTCCCGAAACCGCCGAGTTGCCCGTCACCCGGCATCTGCTGCCCAACCTCAGGGCGGTCAACTTCACCCTCACCGGCCTGCTCGGCGAGGGCGTCGCCGCCCAGCACCGCTTCGACCCGCAGGCCAAGGCGCTGGGCGAGTGGCTGCGCTCGCGCCACCTCGACATCCCGGAGGTACTGCTATGACCGCCCTGCCCACCCGGGTCGACCCGGCCGGCGCCGAGTACGCGGAGCACCGCGCCGCGATGATCACCAAGCTGGTGGAGCTGGACGCCGAGCACGCCAAGGCGCTGGCCGGCGGCGGCCCCAAGTACGTGGAGCGGCACCGCAAGCGCGGCAAGCTGCTGGCCCGGGAGCGGATCGAGCTGCTGGTCGACCCGGACTCGCCGTTCCTGGAGCTGTCCCCGCTGGCCGCCTGGGGCAGCGACCACCCGGTGGGTGCCGCGCTGGTCACCGGCATCGGGGTGGTCGAGGGCGTGGAGTGCGTGATCACCGCCAACGACCCGACGGTGCGCGGCGGTGCCAGCAACCCGTGGACGCTGCGCAAGGCGCTGCGGGCCAACGAGATCGCGCTGCACAACCGGCTGCCGGTGGTGAACCTGGTGGAGTCCGGCGGGGCCGACCTGCCCAGCCAGAAGGAGATCTTCATCCCCGGCGGCGCCCTGTTCCGGGACCTCACCCGGCTGTCCGCCGCCGGGATCCCGACCGTCGCCGTGGTGTTCGGCAACTCCACGGCGGGCGGCGCCTACGTGCCGGGGATGTCCGACCACACCGTGCTGGTCAAGGAGCGGGCCAAGGTGTTCCTCGGCGGCCCGCCGCTGGTGAAGATGGCCACCGGCGAGGAGGCCGACGACGAGTCGCTGGGCGGCGCCGAGATGCACGCCCGCAGCTCCGGTCTGGCCGACCACTTCGCGGTGGACGAGCCGGACGCGCTGCGGATCGCCCGCCGGATCGTCGCCCGGCTGGACCACCGCAAGCCCGGCCCGGACCCGGACCGCTTCGCCGAGCCGCCGAAGTACGACGAGGAGGAGCTGCTCGGCATCGTCCCCGGCGACCTCAAGGTGCCCTTCGACCCGCGCGAGGTGATCGCCCGGATCGTCGACGGCTCCGACTTCGACGAGTTCAAGCCGCTCTACGGCGCCAGCCTGGCCACCGGCTGGGCCCGGCTGCACGGCTACCCGGTCGGCATCCTGGCCAACGCCCAGGGCGTGCTGTTCAGCCAGGAGTCCCAGAAGGCGGCGCAGTTCATCCAGCTGGCCAACCAGCGGAACATCCCGCTGCTGTTCCTGCACAACACCACCGGCTACATGGTCGGCCGGGACTACGAGCAGGGCGGCATCATCAAGCACGGCGCGATGATGATCAACGCCGTCTCCAACTCCACCGTCCCGCACCTGTCCGTCCTGCTGGGCGCCTCCTACGGGGCCGGCCACTACGGGATGTGCGGCCGGGCCTACGAGCCGCGCTTCCTGTTCTCCTGGCCGAGCGCCAAGTCCGCGGTGATGGGCCCCCAGCAGCTCGCCGGGGTGCTCTCCATCGTCGCCCGCCAGTCGGCCGCGGCGAAGGGGCAGCCGTACGACGAGGACGCGGACGCGGCGATCCGGGCGATGGTCGAGCAGCAGATCGAGGCGGAGTCGCTGCCGGTCTTCCTGTCCGGGCGGCTCTACGACGACGGCGTGATCGACCCGCGCGACACCCGTACGGTGCTCGGCCTCTGCCTGTCCGCGATCCACAACGCGCCGGTCGAGGGCGCGCGTGGCTACGGCGTCTTCCGGATGTAGGGGGAACCCCAGATGATGATCACCAATGTCCTGGTCGCCAACCGGGGCGAGATCGCCCGCCGGGTGTTCCGCACCTGCCGGGAGCTCGGCATCGCGACCACCGCCGTGCACTCCGACCCGGACGCCGCCGCCCCGCACGTCCGGGAGGCCGACGCCGCCGTCCGGCTGCCCGGGGCCGCGCCCGCCGACACCTATCTGCGCGGCGGGCTGATCGTCCGGGCCGCCCTCCAGGCCGGGGCGGACGCCGTCCACCCGGGCTACGGATTCCTCTCCGAGAGCGCCGAGTTCGCCCGTGCGGTGCTGGACGCCGGCCTGGTGTGGATCGGCCCGCCGCCGGAGGCGATCGCGGCGATGGGCTCCAAGACCGCCGCCAAGCGGTTGATGGTCGGTGCCGGGGTGCCCGTGCTGGGCGCGCTCGCCGAGCCCGCCGAGGCCGACCTGCCGGTGCTGGTCAAGGCCGCGGCGGGCGGCGGCGGCCGCGGCATGCGGGTGGTCGAGCGGCTCGCGGACCTCCCGGCCGCGCTCGCCTCCGCCCGGGCCGAGGCGGCCAAGGCCTTCGGCTCCGACGAGGTGTTCTGCGAGCGCTACCTGCCCACCGGCCGGCACGTCGAGGTCCAGCTGCTGGCCGACGCCCACGGCACCGTGTGGGCGGTCGGCGACCGCGACTGCTCGCTGCAGCGCCGGCACCAGAAGGTGATCGAGGAGGCCCCGGCCCCCGGCCTGCCCGCGGCCGTCCGGGCCGCCCTGCACGAGGCGGCGGTCAGCGCCGCCCGGGCGATCGGCTACGTCGGCGCCGGCACCGCCGAGTTCCTGCTCGCCGAGGACGGCCGGTTCTTCTTCCTGGAGATGAACACCCGCCTCCAGGTCGAGCACCCGGTCACCGAGGCGGTCACCGGCCTGGACCTGGTCGCCCTCCAACTCGCCGTCGCCGAGGGGGAGGAGCTGCCCGCGGCGACCCCGCCGCCGAGCACCGGCCATGCGATCGAGGCCCGGCTGTACGCCGAGGACCCGGCGAAGGACTGGCAGCCCGCCACCGGCACCCTGCACCGGATCGAACTCACCGTGGAACACGGCGAGTTCGGTGGTTCCGGCGGCCGCCAGGACTCCGGGGTGCGGCTGGATTCCGGGGTGGAGGCCGGCGGCGAGATCACCCCGCACTACGACGCGATGCTCGCCAAGGTGATCGTCCGGGCCCCCACCCGTGCCGCCGCCGCCCGCCGACTGGCCGATGCGCTCGCCCGGGCCCGGATCCACGGGCCCGCCACCAACCGGGAGTTGCTGGTCCGGGCGCTGCGCCACCCGGCCTTCCTGGCCGCACGCCTGCACACCGGCTTCCTCGCCGAGCACGCCGCCGACCTCACCGCGCCCGACCCCGGGGGAGCCGGGCGGGCCGCGCTGGCCGCCGCCCTCGCCGACGCCGCCGCCCGCGGCACCGCGCTGCCCTCCGGCTGGCGCAACCTGCCCTCCCAGCCCCAGGCCAAGCGCTACCGGACCGCCGACGGAGGGGAGTTGGCGGTCCGCTACCGCCGGACCCGGGCCGGCCTGGAGTCCGCCGACCACCCGGACGTCGAACTCCTCGACGTCGCACCGGACTTCGTGGTCCTCCGGGAGGGCGAGGTCCGGCGCCGCTACGACGTCGCCCGCTACGGCGACCGGGTGTACGTCGACAGCCCGACCGGCAGTACCGCGCTGACCGTCCTGCCCCGCTTCCCCGACCCCGCCGACCGGACCGATCCGGGCGCCCTGCTCGCCCCGATGCCGGGCACCGTGCTGCGCACCGGCGCCGCCGTCGGCGACACCGTCACCGCCGGTCAGCCGCTGCTGGTGCTGGAGGCGATGAAGATGGAGCACCGCGTCACCGCCCCCGCCGACGGCGTCCTGGTCGAACTGCGGGTCGCCCCGGGCGAGCAGGTCCGGCTCGGCGCCCTGCTCGCCGTCGTCAAGTCCCCCGAAGAGTCCTGAACCCCGCCCGCCCGAGCACCGCCCGCCCGAGCCCCACCCGCCCGAGCATCGCCCGCCCGAGCACCGCCCGCCCACCCGCACAGCGGAAGGACCACGCATGGCGTCCATCGGCAGTCAGCTCCTCGAAACCCCCGAACGCACCGCCCTGCGCCAGGCCGTCGGCGACCTCGGCCGCCGCTACGGCTCCGCCTACTACCTCGCCAAGGCCCGGGCCGGCGAGCCCGCCGAGGAGCTCTGGGCGGAGGCCGGCAAGGCCGGCTACCTGGGCGTCAACCTGCCCGCCGGGTACGGCGGCGGGGGCGGCGGCATCAGCGACCTCGCCATCGTCCTGGAGGAACTGGGCGCCGCCGGCTGCCCGTTGCTGCTGCTGATCGTCTCCCCGGCGATCTGCGGCACGGTGATCGCCCGCTACGGCACCGAGGAGCAGAAGCGGCGCTGGCTGCCCGGACTCGCCGACGGCAGCCGCAAGATGGCCTTCGGCATCACCGAGCCGGACGCGGGCAGCAACTCGCACCGGATCTCCACGGTCGCCCGCCGGGACGGCGAGGACTGGCTGCTGACCGGCCGCAAGGTGTTCGTCTCCGGCATCGACCACTCGGACGCCGTGCTCTTCGTCGCCCGCACCGAGGACGCTCGGACCGGCAAGCTCAAGCCCTGTCTGTTCGTCGTCCCCTGCGACACCCCCGGCTTCGAGTACCGGGCGATCCCGATGGAACTGGTCGCCCCCGAGAAGCAGTTCCAGGTCTTCCTGGACGACGTCCGGCTGCCCGCCGACGCCCTGGTGGGGGACGAGAACGCCGGCCTGCTCCAGCTGTTCGCGGGCCTCAACCCGGAGCGCATCCTGACCGCCGCGTTCTCGCTCGGCCTGGCCCGCCAGGCGCTCGGCAAGGCGGTGGAGTACGCGAAGACCCGTACCGTCTGGTCCACCCCGATCGGCGCCCACCAGGGCCTGGCGCACCCGCTGGCCCAGTGCGCGGTGGAGATCGAGCTGGCCCGGCTGATGACCCAGAAGGCCGGGCTGCTCTACGACGCGGGCGAGGACCAGGCCGCCGGGGAGGCCGCCAACATGGCCAAGTACGCCGCCGGGGAGGCCGCCGCCCGCACCGTCGACCAGGCGGTGCAGACCCTCGGCGGCAACGGCCTGACCCAGGAGTACGGGCTGGGCGCCCTGCTGGCCGCCACCCGGGTCGGCCGGGTCGCCCCGGTCAGCCGGGAGATGGTGCTCAACTACGTCGCCCAGCACACCCTGGGCCTGCCCAAGTCCTACTGACGGATCCGCCGGTGGCGGACCCTCCGGCAGGCCTCAGCGCACGGCCGACAGGTGGGCGAACACCACGGTGTTGGACTCGTACCCGGTGCGCCGGTCGAACTTCCCGCCGCAGGTGATCAGCCGCAGCTCGGCCCGCTCGGTGGCGCCGTAGACCAGGGCGTCCGGGAAGTCCCGCTTGGGGAAGACCCGGACCTGGTCGACGGTGAACACCGCGGTGCGCCGGTCGCGGCGGGTCACCTCGACGGTGTCGCCCGGGCGCAGCAGCCCGAGCCGGTAGAACACCGCCGGTCCGCTGTGGTTGTCGGCGTGCCCGACCAGCAGGGCGTTCCCGGCGGCCCCGGGCGTGCTGCCGTCCCGGTACCAGCCGACCAGGTTGCGCTGGTCCATCGGCGGGGTGTTCAGCTGCCGGGCGGCGGTCAGCCCGAGTCCGGTCAGCGGGGCGTCGACCTTGATCGCGGGGATCCGGATCCGGGTCGGCACCGAGGCCGGCAGCGGGGGACGGGCGGGTGCCGCGCCGGTGGCGGGCGCCGCCGGGGTCGGCCCGGTGGCGGCCGCGGCGCTGGGTGCGGGCGGCAGCGGCGGTCCGGTCCCTCCGGTGCTGCCGTCGTGGACCAGCCAGGCGCCGCAGGCGGCCAGCGCCAGCGCGGCGACCCCGGCCCGCCAGGGGCCGGAGCCGCCGCTCGGCGCTCGGGTGGGCCGGTCAGGACTCGGCATTGCGCCCGGGGCGGCGGCGCATCGCGCGGATGCCCAGTCCGCCGGCGCCGACGACCAGCGCGAGGCCGCCGATCACCTCGACGGCGGCCGTCCCGGAGCCGCCGGAGGTGCCTCCGCCACCGGTGCCCACCCCGCCGTGCGGCCCGCCGCTGGGCGAGACGCTCGGGGAGTGGCCCGGGGACGGCGAGCCGGAGGGCGAGACCGAGGGGCTGGTGGAGCCGGACGGCGAGGACGAGGGAGAGGAGGAGGGCGAGGGTGAACCGGACGGCGAGGACGAGGGCGAGCCCGAGGGCGACGGCGAGGAGGTGGCGCAGGAGACGTCGAAGACCTTCTGCTTCGCGTTGCCGTTCTCCCCGACGAACGTCCATTCGAGCTTGTAGTGCCCGTCCGGGAGGCTGAACAGCCCGGTGGCGCCGGTTCCGCCGACCAGGGTGATGGAGCCGGACAGCACCTGGGCGGTGCCGGTCGGCGGCTGCTGCTCGACGGTCCAGTTGACCTGCTGGACGGTGTCGAAGTTGAAGGCGTCGAAGTAGAACCTGCAGACCTTCGGGTCGTCGTTCTGGCTGCTCACCGGAGTGGTGCTGTCGTGCACCTTGACGTCGCCGTTGTCACCCGGCGCGGCCTGCGCGACCGGCGCCGTGCCGAGGGCGATCGCGGCGGCCGCCGCGGCGGCGGCGACCAGGCGGCGGGCGGACGGCAGGGCGGGGGAGGTGGCTCTCACGGGGGTTGCTCCAGGGTCCTGGGCCGCGCCAGGGGGCGGGCGGCCGTGGTGCAACACCGTCCGGTCGGGCGCCCCGCGGAGCAACTGTGCCACGCGTGCTCCGCCCCCGGTTCCCCACAATGGCCCAGCCCCCTCCCCTACTGTCCGTATGCTCCTGAACGCACCCCGTACCACCCCCCGCCCGGTTTAGTTGCGACGTCAACTTCCTTACTGGAGGCATACCTTGGTGTTCCGAAGCGAGTTCCCGGACGTCCCCGTCATCGACCTGCCGATCCATGACGCGGTACTCGCCGCCGCCGCCGGGTACGGCGACCGGCCGGCCCTGATCGACGGCCTCACCGGGGAGCAGGTCAGCTACGCGAGGCTCGCCGCCGCCGTCGAGCGGGTCGCCGCCGCGCTGGCCGAGGCAGGGGTGCGCAAGGGCGACGTGGTGGCCCTGTTCAGCCCCAACACGGTCGTCTACCCGATGGCCTACTACGGCGCCACCCGGGCCGGCGCCACCGTCACCACGGTGTCCTCGCTGTGCACCCCCGGCGAACTGGCCGGCCAACTCGCGGACAGCGCCGCCCGCTGGCTGATCACCGTCTCCCCGTTCCTGCCGACCGCCCGCACCGCCGCCGAGCAACTGGCCGGGGCCGGCCGCCCGCTGACCGAGATCATCGTCCTGGACGGCGCCGAGGGCCACCGTTCGCTCGCCGACCTGCTCGCCACCACCGGCCCCGCCCCCGAGCCCGCCATCACCCCCGGCGAGGACGTCGCCGTCCTGCCCTACTCCAGCGGCACCACCGGACTGCCCAAGGGCGTGATGCTCACCCACCGCTCGATCGCCACCAACCTCGCCCAGACCGACGCCCTCTACCGCCCGTCGGTCGGCGAGCGGGTGCTCGCCGTCCTCCCCTTCTTCCACATCTACGGCCTGACGGCCCTGCTCAACCAGCCGCTGCGGTGCGGCGCCACCGTGGTCGTGCTGCCCCGCTTCGACCTGGAGCAGTTCTGCCGCACCATCGAGCAGCACCGGGTACAGGGCCTGGTGGTCGCCCCGCCCATCGTCCTCGCCCTGGCCAAGCACCCCGTGGTGGAGAGCTTCGACCTCTCCTCCGTCGAGTACCTGCTCTGCGCGGCCGCCCCGCTGGACCAGGCCCTCGCCGACGCCTGCGCCCGCCGGCTGGGCCTGCCGCACCTGCTCCAGGGCTACGGGATGACCGAGCTGTCCCCGGTCACCCACGTGGTCTCGCCGACCGAGGCCGACCCCGCGCCCGGCTCGGTCGGCCGGATGATCGCCTCCACCGAACTGCGGGTGGCCGCCCTGGACGGCTCAGCCGACGACCTCGGCCCCGGCGAGCAGGGCGAACTGCTGATCCGCGGCCCGCAGGTGATGAAGGGCTACTTCGGACGCCCCTCCGAGACCGCCGCCATGGTCGACGCCGAGGGCTGGCTGCACACCGGCGACATCGGCTACGTGGACGAGCGCGGCTACCTGTACGTCGTCGACCGGGTGAAGGAGCTGATCAAGTACAAGGGCTACCAGGTCGCCCCCGCCGAGCTGGAGGCCGTGCTGCTCGGCCACCCGCAGATCGCCGACGCCGCCGTGATCGGCGTCCGGGACGCCGACGGGACGGAGTGCCCCAAGGCCTTCGTGGTCCGCACCCCGGGCAGCGGCCTGACCGCGGAGGAGGTCACCGGCTACGTGGCCGGGCAGGTCGCCCCGTACAAGAAGGTGCGCGCGGTGGAGTTCGTGGACGCCGTCCCCAAGTCCGCGGCCGGCAAGATCCTCCGCCGCGAACTGCGCGCCCGCGAGGCCTCCCGCACCGGGGCCGCCTCCTGAGCGCACAGGACCCACCCGGCGGCCGAAGACCGCGGCCGGTCTGTGAGGATCGACCCGCCGCGCCCCGACCGGAACAGACCTCGTCGATACAGGAACCGCCACCCGCCATGACCAGCCACCCCGCCGTCCGCACCCCCCAGCAGGACCGCAGCCGCGCGACCCGGGCCCGGCTGCTCGCGGCCGCCGTGGACTGCCTGGCCGAGCTCGGCTGGCAGGGCTCCACCGTCACCGTGGTCGCCGAACGGGCCGGCGTCTCCCGGGGCGCCGCCCAGCACCACTTCCCGACCCGCGAGGACCTCTTCACCGCGGCCGTCGAACAGGTCACCGCCGAGCGGCTGGCAGCCGTCCGCGCCCACGCGGACGACCTGCCGGCCGCCGGCCCCGACCGCACCCTGGCCGTGGTCGACATGATCGTCCGCCTCTACACCGGCCCGCTGTTCCGCGCGGCCCTGCACCTGTGGACCGCCGCCGCCACCGAGGAGGCCCTGCGCGAGCGGATCGTCGCCCTGGAGGGACACGTCGGCCGGGAGGCCCACCGGGCCGCCGTGGAGTTCCTGGACGCCGACGAGACCCGCCCGGGTGTGCGCGAATCGGTGCAGGCCACCCTCGACCTCGCCCGCGGCCTCGGCCTGGCCAATCTGCTCACGGACGACAGCCTTCGACGTTCCGGGGTGATCCGGCAGTGGGCGGGCGTTCTGGAGAGTACGCTGCGGCCGGTACGCCCATGACGCCCGTACACCCGAGCGACCGGACGCCCCCTGACCAAGGGGTCGCCGGGCGGCCGATGTCCGGGCAGTCTGGAGAAGAACCCCGGCCGGCACCGACCGCGAGGCCCACCCGGCCGGGCCCGAGCCGAACCGGGGTGCTGCCTGAATGCACAGAGAAGAGTGGGACGCGACCGACACCGGCCCCGCGCCGGACGGTGACCCCGCACGCCCGGAGGGCCACCGACTCGTCCCGCTCGCCACGGTCCTGGTCCAGGGCGACGGTCTGATCCTGCACTGGAGCGAGGACGCCGAGGTCCTGCTCGGCTACACCGCCGAAGAGGCGATCGGCAGCTACGCCGCCCGACTGCTCACCGACGAGAGCGACCGCGCCGACGTGCTCGCGATCTTCCAGCGGATCCTCACCGGCACCGACACCTCCTTCGTCTTCCCGGTCCGCCACCGCGACGGCCACAAGGTCGAGCTGGAGTTCCGCACCTACCCGATCGCCGGACCGACCGGCACCCTGCTGCTGCTCGCCACCGCCTCCGACACCCGGGCCATCCACGCCATCGAGGCCGACCTCGCCGTCCTGGACGGCATCTTCGGCCGCTCCCCGATCGGCATGGCCGTCTACGACAGCGACCTGCGCTACGTCCGGATCAACGAGGCGCTGGCCCGGATGAACGGCGTCCCGGTCGCCGCCCACCTCGGCCGCCGGATATCCGCCGTCCTGCCCGGCATCAACAGCGCCGAGATCGAACAGACCATGCGGCAGGTCCTCAAGACCGGCAAGCCCGTGGTGGACGCCCGCTCGCACGGCCGCGTCCCGGGCGACCCCAGGCGGGACCGGGCCTGGTCCGCCTCCTACTTCCGGCTGGAGGACTCCACCGGCCGGGTCTTCGGCGTCTGCTCCTCGATCATCGACGTCACCGAGCGCTTCCAGGCCGAGGCCCGGGCCTCCCGGGCCCAGGAACGACTGGCCACCATCGCCGAGGCCACCGCCCGGATCGGCACCACCCTCGACCTCCAGCGCACCGCCGAGGAGCTGATCGAGGCGGTCGTCCCCCGGTTCGCCGACTTCGCCACCGTCGACCTGCTGGAACCGGTGCTGCGCGGCGCCGAGCCCACCCCGATCCCCGCCGACCGGTCCGTCACGCTGCGCGCCGTCGCCGTCGGGGAGGAGTACGAGACCGGCCTCGCGCATGCCGTCGACGCCGTCGGCGAGACCTCCGAGTACACCCCCGACCGCAGCTACACCCAGTGCCTGCGCAGCGGCCGCCCGTTGCTGCGCGCCCACGTGGACGAGGAGGTGCTGCGCGGGCTGGTCTCCAGCGAGGACCGGGTCGCCCCGGGGATCGCGGCCGGCATCCACTCGTACCTGATGGTGCCGATCACCGCCCGGGGCATGGTGCTCGGCGGCTCCGAGTTCATCCGGATGCGCAACCCCGAGCCCTTCAACGAGGCCGACGTGGCGCTCGCCGAGGAACTCGTCGCCCGCACCGCCCTGGCCCTGGACAACGCCCGGCTCTACCGCCGGGAGCGGGAGACCGCCCTCACCCTGCAGCGCAGCCTGCTGCCGCAGGAGATCCACCGCACCCTCGGCCTGGAGATCGCCTACCGCTACCTGCCCAGCAGCGTGGTCAGCGAGGTCGGCGGCGACTGGTTCGACGTGGTGCCGCTGTCCTGCGGGCGGGTCGCCCTGGTGGTCGGCGACGTGATGGGCCACGGCATCCGGGCCGCCGCCACGATGGGTCAGTTGCGCACCGTCGCCCGCACCCTGGCCACCCTGGACATGCCGCCCGAGCAGGTGCTCACCCGACTGGACGAGACCGCCTCGGGGATCGGCGAGGGCCAGTTCGCCACCTGCATCTGCGCCGTCTACGACCCGCTGGAGCGCACCGTCCAGGTCGCCTCGGCCGGACACCTGCCGCCGGTCCGGGTCGGCACCGACGGCGTCGCCCGCCGGATCGAGGTGCCGCCCGGCGTCCCGCTCGGCGTCGGCGGGGTCGCCTTCGAGTCGATCGGCTTCACCCTCCCCGAGGGCAGCCTGCTCGCCCTCTACACCGACGGCCTGGTCGAGCGGCGCGGCCAGGACCTCGACCACGGCATCGACCGGCTGGCCCGCACCCTGGGCGGGCCCGGCCGGACGCTGGAGGAGAGCTGCGACGCCGTGATCGGCGCGCTGGTCACCGACGGCACCGAGGACGACATCGCGATGATCATGGCCCGGGCGCTGCCGGTGCCCGCCGACCGGATCGCCACCCTCCCGCTCACCGGTGGAGGCAAGCTGCCCGGCAAGGCCCGCCGCTTCACCCGCGCCACCCTGGACTCCTGGGGCCTGAACGCCCTCGCCGACTACGCCGAGCTGCTGGTCAGCGAGCTGGTCACGAACGCCCTGCTGCACGCCGAGGCCCCGCGCCGGCTGCGGCTGTTCCGCGACCGGGTGCTCACCGTCGAGGTCTCCGACGCCGGTGGCTCGACCCCGCAGCTGCGCCCCTTCGCCGAGCAGGACGAGGGCGGGCGGGGGATGTTCCTGGTCAGCGAGCTGGCCCAGCGCTGGGGGAGCCGGCTGACCCGGGACGGCAAGGTGGTCTGGGCGGAGCTGGAACTGCCCTTCGGGGCCTCCTAGGGCGGGAACGGGCGTTCCGCAGACGAGAACGACCGCTCCCCTCAGGGGAACGGTCGTTCTCGCGGGTGATCGTCAGGCGTGCACCTTCGGCGACTCGACGGGTGCGGCGGTCTCGCCCGCCGTCGGGGCGGACAGTCCGCGCAGCAGGCGCCAGGCCAGCAGCGCCGCCGCCACCAGCAGGGCCCCGGCGAGCAGCCCGGCGGTGTTCATGCCGTCCACGAAGGCGGCCCGGGCGCTCGCCAGCAGCGGCTGGGCCAGCTCCGGGGCCAGCCCGTGGGCGGTCTCCACGGCCGCGCCGAGCGACTCCCCGGCCCGGGCGGCGGCCGCCGGGTCCGTCCCGGCCGGGACGGCCAGCCCGCCGGCGTAGATCGAGCCGACCACCGAGCCGACCAGCGCGATGCCGAGCGCGGTGCCCAGCTCGTACGCCGTCTCGGAGACGGCCGAGGCGGCACCGGCCTTGTCGGCGGGCGCGGCGGTCAGCACCAGGTCGGCGCCGAGCGTGTAGACCACGCCCTCGGCCGTGCCGACCAGCAGGAAGGCGACCGCCAGCAGCAGGTAGGTGGTGTCCTGCCCCAGCCAGCCCAGGGTGCCGGTGGCGAGGCCCATCGCCAGCAGACAGGCGGTGAGCGCCTTGCGGGCGCCGAAGCGGCGGGCGATCCGGGCGGTCAGCAGACCGCCGGCGACCGAGCCGGCGAAGGCCGGCAGCTCCGCCAGGCCGGCCTGGAGCGGCTGGTAGCCGCGCACCAGCTGGAGGTACTGGGAGACCACGAAGATCACGCCGGACAGTCCGACCAGGGAGATCAGCGAGGCCGTGACGGCGGCGGTGAACCGCGGGTCGCGGAACAGCCGGACGTCCAGCAGTGGGGTCTCCAGCCGCAGCTGGCGACGGACGAACAGGGTGAGCGCGGCGGCGCCGAGCAGGAAGGTGACCGGGACGTCCCAGCGGGCGACGCCGTGCGCGGCGCCCTCCTTGATCGCGTACACCATCCCGATCACACCGGCCAGCGAGAGCACCACGCTCAGCACGTCCCAGCGGCCCGGCTTCGGGTCCTTGGACTCGGGCAGCAGCCAGGCACCGAACACCAGCAGCAGGAGCAGCACCGGGATGTTCAGCAGGAACACCGAACCCCACCAGAAGTGCCCCAGCAGCACGCCGCCGACCACCGGGCCGAGCGCGGCGCCGGCGGTGGCGGCCGCACCCCAGATGCCGATCGCGGTGGCCCGCTCCCGGTCGTCCGGGAACAGGCTGCGGATCAGCGAGAGGGTGGAGGGCATGATCGTCGCTCCGGCGACGCCGAGCAGCGCGCGGGCCAGGATCAGCCAGCCGGCGCTCGGCGCGTACGCGGCCAGCAGCGAGGCCGCGCCGAACGCGGTGGCGCCGATCAGCAGCAGCTTCTTGCGGCCGATCCGGTCGCTCAGCGCGCCCATGCTGACCAGCAGGCCGGCCAGCACGAAGGAGTAGGAGTCGCCGATCCAGAGCAGCTGGGTGCCGCTGGGGTGCAGCGTCTCGCTGATGGAGGGGATGGCGAGGGACAGGACGGTCGCGTCCAGGGCGACCACGGTGACGGCCAGGACCAGGACGGCGAGGCCGGTCCAGCGCTGGCGGGCGGTCAGGGCGGGGGTGCTGCTCATGGTGTATCGGTTTCCGGTTTCCGGTCCGAGGTGCTGTGGGTGAGGGGGGCGGTGCGGGTGGTGGGGACGGGGACGGGGGCGTCCGGTCGGCGCAGCGCGCCGCCGAGGAACAGCTCGGCGAGCGAGAAGGCGGCGTCGCGCGGGGCGAGCCGGCCGTCCTGGATGGCCCAGCCGATGCCGGCCACCAGGTCGAAGAAGGCCTCGCTGAGCCAGGCGGCGCTGAGTTCGACCCGGAAGGCGCCCTCCCGCTGCCCGCGCAGGAAGAGCGCGTGCAGCCGTTCGATCTGGACCTCCCAGAGGTCGTTGATCTCGTCGTTCTCGTAGAGCTGGTTCTCGCCGGCCAGGAAGGCGCAGAGCATGGCGTCCGGGACGGCGGCGTCCACCAGTCGGCGCAGGGCCGTCTGGGCGTCGTCCTGTTCGATGGCGGCGGTGTCCAGGGCGGTGGCGAAGCGCCGCAGGCCGAGCAGGCCGACCTCGCGGATCAGGGCGTCGCGCCCCGGGAACAGCCGGTGGAGGGTGGCCCGGCTGATGTGCGCGGCGCGGGCGATCTCGTCCAGGTGGGCGCCGGGGCGGCGGGAGAGCACGCCGACGGCGGCTTCGAGTACGGTGTCGCGGTCGGTGGCCATGAGTCCAGTGTAGATCAGATGAGACATCTGTGTCTCATAATACTTCTCCGGCTCTCACATGCGGCCTCGCCGTCCGGCCTCCGGGCAGCAAAAAACCGGGGACGGCGGGTGCCGTCCCCGGTCGGGGTGGAGCCGGTCAGCTCTGGTTGTAGAACCCGGTCTCGTCGAGCGGGCGGTCGATCACCATCACCTCGACGTCCGCCGGGGTGAGCAGGAAGACCCGGCGGGCGATCCGCTCGATGCCGCCCCGGGTGCCGAAGATCAGGCCGGAGGCGAAGTCGACCATCCGCTTGGCCTCGGCCTCGTTCATCTCGGTGAGGTCCATGACCACCGGGGTGCTCGCCCGGATGTGCTCACCGACCGTGCGGGCCGCCTCGAAGCCCGTCGGCCGCAGGGAGACGATCTTCGCGGGCGAGGGGACGGGAACCGTGTCCCGATCTCCCCACTCGTCGTCGTCGTACACCGCGGCCGGGTAGTTCCCGGAGGGCATCAGCCACCCGTTGTGGTGCTCGTCGCGAAGTGCTCCCATGCCGCGCCTCCCTGCCTCGTCCCGTCCTCGTCCCCCGGGGGTGGCGTGTCCTTTTTGACACGTCATCCACTCGTCGGAACTGTCCGAGTATCGCACTGTTCACCGGTCCCGTGCCCGCTCGCGGCCCCCGTGCGAGTTGTGCCGCGTCGGAAACCCGGGTCAACCCGGGCACAAGAGAGCGACGCGGTGCGGCTCGGTACGGTTGCGCGCGTAGACCATATCGGTAGCGGTCACCGGGTAATTGACCTTCTGTCAACAATGCGGAAACGATTTCACTCGCCGGTCGAACCGTCCACCAGTTCGCGCAGCAAATCCGCGTGCCCGTTGTGCCGGGCGTACTCCTCGATCATGTGCACGAGGATCCAGCGGAGCGTCACTTCCTCGCCGCGGCGCAGCCGCTTGCCCACCGTGTCCAGCGGCAGACCGGCCGAGGCCCGGCGGGCGCCCTCGATCTCGGCGCGCCAGGTGGCGAAGTCGGCGTCGGCGTCGGCGGTGTCCACGTGGTCGAAGTCGCCGTCCGGGTCCTGCTCGGTCCAGTAGTGGCCGGTGGCGACCTCCCCGCCGAGCAGGATGCCCTGGAACCAGTGCCGTTCGACCTCGGCCATGTGCCGGACCAGGCCGAGCAGCGAGAGCGTGGACGGCGGGACGGACCGCAGCCGCAGCTGGTCGTCGGTGAGGCCCGCGCACTTGAGTGCGAGGGTGCTGCGGTGGAAGTCGAGCCAGGAGGTGAGCATGGCGGCCTCGTCGGCGGCCAGTGGCGGGTCGACCCGCGGAGTGAGTTCGGTCATGCCGGTCATCGTCGCGCCGGGGGATTCCCGCGTGCGACCGATTTCTCGGGTGGGCCGGTGGGCTGGTGTGCCGGGTGGGCCGGTGCTCGGCGGCCGGTCGGTGCTCAGGCGGTCCGGGCCCGGCGGCGGGCCGCCGCCGCCCGCCAGAGCCCGACCAGGCTGCCCAGCACCAGCAGGGCGATCACCCCGGCGGAGACCAGGAACGCCGCCGAGCCCGGTCGGTCGGCGCTGGCCGCCGCGACGACGTACACGGCGGTGGTCGGCACCACGCCGATCGCGGTGGCGAACAGGAAGGGGAGGAAGCGCACCCCGGAGAAGGCCGCGCCGTAGTTGCCCGCCTGGAACGGCAGGCCGGGCAGCAGCCGCAGCACCAGCACGCTGCGGAAGCCCTGGTCGGTGAAGCGCTGGTCGAGGGCGCCGAGCACCTTGCCGCGCAGGTACGGCTTCAGCGCCTGGCGGCCGAGCCCCCGGCCGAGGCCGAAGGCCAGCGCGGCGCCGAGGGTGGTGCCCAGCACGGCGAGCAGCACGCCCTGCTGGATGCCCAGCAGCAGCCCGGCGAGGGCGTTCAGCGCGGGCCGGGGTACGAAGGCGAGCGTGCCGACGGCGTAGACGACGGCGAACAGCGGCGCGAACCAGTACCCGGGCATCCGGTCCGCGAGTCCGCCGGAGAGCAGCTCGGTCGGGCTCCACAGCAGCAGCGACCCGGCGCACGCCCCCAGCAGGACGACCAGCAGGCCGAAGCGCCACCAGGGCGAACGCTGCTTCGCGGGCTCGCCGACGGCCGTCCCGGCGGCGGCCGTCCCACCGGTGGCCGTCCCACCGGCGGCCGGGTCGGTGACGGCCGGGTCGGTGGCGCTCGGCGCGGGGGGCGTGGTCAGGGCTGCGGACACGCGCCGAGCCTAACCGCTCCCCGGCGCGGGCCGATCGGCGGTCCGGTCCGGGCCGGGGAGCGGTCGGGCTCCGACCGGGCCGGGAGTCGACGCCGGTGATCATGATCGGCATGATGTCCGTCGACGACCCCGGGTCCGGCTGGACCCACACCCGGGTGGGGCCAACCACACTTCCCGCTCGAACGGGTCGGCCGGGGGAGCGGCGTGGTGCACAGTGGCGGCATCGACGCGGGACGGGGGCTGGGAAGGGTCATGGGGCGTTCGGGCAGGTGGGCGGCGCGGGCCGCGGTGGGATTCGTGCGGGCGTGCGCCGTCGGGGCGGTGCTCCTGGCGGTCCCGCTCTGCTGGGCGGGCGCGGCGGCGCTCGGGTGGTACTGGGGGCCGGCCAACCCGTGGTCGTGGCTGCTGCCGCTGGTCCTGGTGGTCGCCGGCACCCTCGCGCTGTGCCGCCCGGTGTGCCGGGCCGTGCGCGCCCTGGTCGCCCGCTGGGACGGCACCGTGCTGCCCGACGGGTACCGGCAGGCGCCGCCGGTGGTCCGGATGTCCACCGGGTACTGGTGGAACGGCTTCGGCTACGAGCGGACCCGGCGGGACGCGCTGATGGACCAGCGCTGGCGGGTCCGCTGGCGCGACCCCGCCAACCTGCGCGATCTGCGGTTCGTCGCGATCGCGTCGTTCGGCGCGGGCCCGGTCGCCGCGCTGCCGCCGGCCGCGCTGGCCGCCGCCGGCTACGCGCTGACCCGGCCGGAGGGGCCCGCCCGGCTGCTCGGGGCGCTCGGCCTGCCGCTGGCCGTGGGCTGCGCCCCGTACGCCTGGCGGGTGGTGGTGCCGGTGGCCGTCCGCCTCCTGCGGCCCTCCCGGGCGATGGCGCTGGCCGAGCGGGTGGCCGAGCTGACCGCCCAGCGGGCGGACGCCACGGTCGCCCAGGCCGCCGAGATCCGCCGGATCGAGCGGGACCTGCACGACGGCGCCCAGGCCCGGCTGGTGGCGCTCGGGCTGTCGCTGGCCACCGCGCAGCGGCTGGTGGAGCGCGACCCGGAGCGGGCCAAGGCGCTGATGCGGCAGGCCCAGGACGGCGCCCGGGCCTCGCTGGCCGAACTGCGCGAGCTGGTCCACGGGATCAGCCCGCCGGTGCTGACCGAACGCGGGCTGGTGGACGCCGTCCGCGCGCTGGCCCTGGACCTGCGGCTGACGGTGACCGTCGAGGCCGCCGCCCCGGTGCGGGTGGACGCGCCGATCGAGTCCGCGGTCTACTTCGGCGTCGCCGAGCTGCTCACCAACGCCGTCCGGCACGGCGGCGCGACCCGGGCGGGAGTGACCTTCCGCCAGGACGAACTCGGGCTGGTCGTCGAGGTCGAGGACGACGGCTCGGGCGGGGTCCGGGAACGGCCCGGCGGCGGGCTCGCGGGCCTGCGCCGCCGCCTGGACGCCTTCGACGGCTCCCTGGAGATCACCAGTCCGCCCGGCGGACCGACCAATGTCAGGATGACGGTGCCATGCGAATCCTCGTAGCCGAAGACCTCTACCTGCTGCGCGACGGGATGGTCCATCTGATCGAGGCCTGCGGGCACGAGGTGGTGGCCACCGCCGCCACCGGGCCCGAGACGCTCGACGCGCTGCGGACCCACCGTCCGGACGTCTCGGTGGTCGACGTCCGGATGCCGCCGACCCAGTCCGACGAGGGCCTGCGGGCCGCGCTGGAGGCGCGCCGCGAGGTGCCCGGGCTGCCGGTGCTGATCCTGTCCCAGCACGTCGAGCAGCTGTACGCGCGGGAGTTGCTGGCCGACGGCTCCGGCGGGGTCGGGTACCTGCTGAAGGAGAGCGTGTTCGACGCCGACCAGTTCATCGGCTCACTGGAGCGGGTCGCGGCGGGCGGCACGGCGATGGACCCGGCGGTGATCGCCAAGCTGCTGTCCGCGAGCCCGCCGGAGCGCGGGCTCGGCCAGCTCACCGCGCGGGAGTACGAGGTGCTGGGGCTGATGGCCGAGGGGCTGTCCAACCAGGCGGTCGCCCGGCGGCTGTTCCTCAGCGACAGCGCGATCGGCAAGTACACCACCTCGATGTTCGGCAAGCTCGGGATCGACGACGACGAGGACACCAACCGGCGGGTGCGGGCGGTGCTGGCGTACCTGAACCAGTCGTGAACCACCGCTGAAACCAGGGGAGTTGCCGGGCGGGCCGGGCGTCCCCAGACTGGGTGGCCGGGTGGAGGGGGTGGCGGCGTGACGGCGTTCCTGGTGCTCTTCGTCGGCATGACGGCGTACCTGGGCTGGACGGTGCTGTGGTACCGGACGGCGCGGGCGGAGCTGTACCGGTCCGAGCGGGCCGGTGCCGGGCCGGAGTCGGAGTCGAAGCCGGAGCCGAAGCCGGAGCTGACGCTGGAGGAACTGGCGGCGACGGCGGGCCACTCGGCGCAGCTGCTGCTGTACGAGGCGGTGGAGCGCGGAGCCGTGGCGGCCGGTGCGGACGGTCGCCTGACGGTCCTGGAACGGCCCGGTGGCGACGGCCTCCGCACGGCCGTACCGACCGTGGTGGAGAGCTGCCCGGGCGGCGATCTGCTCGCGGTGGAGGCCGAGTTGGGTCGGCGGCCGGCGCTGCGGGAGGTCCGCCGGGGGCTCGCGGAGCGCGGGCTGCTCCGCGACGAGGAGCTGCGCCGACAGCTCAACCGGGCGGTGGAGTGGGGTGGTTGCGCCGTTCCGCTGGTCGTGGTGCTCGGAACGGTCAGCGTGATCTGGGTGGCGCGGGAGCACCACAACGTGCTGCTTCCGATCGTGGCGTTCGTGCTGCTGTCCGGGCTCGTGCTGCTGGTCGGCGAGCGGACGCTCAAGGGGGAGGACCGGCGGACCACGCCGCAGGGCGAGCGGGTGCTCGTCCTGGCCCGGCGGGACCCCCGGTGGCAGGACGTGCCGGGCCGGGTCGCACTGCGCGGGTACCACGGGCTGCCGGCGGGGCACCCGCTGAGGACCGCCTGGCGGGCCTCGCAGGCCCGGGGGCTGGCGGAGCGCCGGCGCCGGGAGGAGGACAAGGGGAACGGCGGCCTCGGCGGGGTCTGATCCGCTACCCCGATCGCGGCGCGGTCCGTTGGTGGATCGTCCCGCCGGGGGCGTACCAGCCCGCCTTCTTGCGGACCGCCGGGCTCGGGTCGCCGCCGTGGGCGGCCTCCAGGGCGGCCACGGCGCGCGGGTCGGTGTGGGCGAACCTGCCGACCAGCTCGGCCGCCCGGGCTCGGACCGCCGGGTCGGGGTCCCCGGCCAGGTGCCTCAGCGCCGGGTCCAGTACCCGGTCGGCGCCCGGCGCGCAGGTGTCGCCCTTGCACCGGTCGCAGGCCAGGGCGTGGAACGCGGCGATCCGCACCCCGGCGTCCGGGTCGTCGACCATCGCGATCAGCCGGTCCATGGAGTCGCTGTCGACCAGGTGGTCCAGCAGCCGGCAGCAGCCCTCCCGGACGGCCGCGCGAGGGTCGTCCAGCCCGGCCCGGATGGAGTCGAGCGCGCCCGCCCCGCGCCGGAGCAGCTCCCGGTAGGCGGCAACGGTGCGCTGGGGGTCGCCCAGGTAGGAGACCAGGGCCTGGTCGTCGGTCCGTACGAATCCGAGCATGCCGTCAGTGTGGGATCGCAACGCCCTTACGGGCAAAGGAATTTTCGGGCCGGCCCCTGGGGTCACGGCCGACTCGTGGCGCAGTCCTCGGTCGGGGTGTGGGAGCGGTCCGTCGGGGCGGCGGCCTCGGTCGGGGCGTTCGGTTCGGCCCGGCGCAGTGCCCCGGCGCCCAGCAGCAGGGCGAGGGCGAGCAGGGTGACCAGGCCGAAGGAGACGGTCAGCGAGGTGGCCTGGGCGAGGGCGCCGATCACGGCGGGGGCGATCAGGCCGGAGGTGTAGGTGACGGTGGCGACGCCCGCGATGGCCTGGCTGGGGTTGCCGCCGGTCCGTCCGGCGGCGGCGAAGGCGAGCGGGACGATCACCGCGATGCCGATGCCGATCAGGGCGAAGCCCGGGACGGCCAGTGCCGGGGTGTCGGCGGCCACCACCAGCAGGCCGCCGAGGGTGGCGACGGCGCCGCCCAGCCGGGTGGTGCGGACGGCGCCGAGGCGGCGGATCACCGCGTCCCCGGCCAGCCGGCTGACCGCCATGGTGAGCGCGAAGGCGGTGTAGGAGGCGGCGGCGACGGTGGCGGAGGAGTGGGTGATGTCCTTGAGGTAGACGCCGCTCCAGTCCATCGAGGCGCCCTCGGCGAACACCGCGCAGAAGCCGACCAGTCCGATCACCAGCGAGCTGCGCGGCGGCAGGGCGAAGCGCGGCGGCTCCTCCGCCTCCTCGGGGGCCCGCAGGTCCGGCAGGCTCCGGCAGACCGGCTGGGCCAGGACGACCAACACGATTGCGGTGACGGCGAGTTGGAACCGGGCGTCGAGGGCGAGGTGGGCGGCCAGGATGCCGAAGCCGGAGGCCAGCAGGCCGCCCGCGCTCCACATCCCGTGCAGCCCGGACATGATCGAGCGGCCGAGCCGCTGCTCGATCTCCACCCCCTGGGCGTTCATCGCGACGTCCGCCATGCCCGCGGTGGCGCCGTACACCAGCAGCACCGCGCACAGCGCCGGCAGCGAGGGGGCGAGCGCGGGCAGGGCGAGGGCCAGGCACCAGAGCGAGATCAGCCCGCGCACCGCCGCCCGGCCGCCGTAGCGGTGGACGAAGCGCCCGGCCAGCGGCATCGCCAGCGAGGAGCCGACGGCCGGCATCACCAGGGCGAGGCCGAGCTGCCCGGGGGAGAGGTCCAGCCGCTCCTGGAGCCACGGGATGCGGGTGGCGAAGGTGCCGCTGACGGCGCCGTGCACGCCGAAGACCAGCGCGATGCCCAGTCGGGAGCGGCGGGGGTCGGCGAGTGGTTCGAGGGCATTGGCTGGCATGGGCGTTCCCTCCCGCGGATGGTCCGAACGGTTGGATAAACTATCAGGAAGGGACCCTGATAGAAACACTCTGGAAGGATGATCGGCCATGACCACCGCGCGTACGGCCACGCCGAGCACCGCCCGGGCGATCAACGACCGGCTGGCGCTCAACCTCCTGCTCGAACAGGGCCCGCTGACCGCGACCGAGCTGCGCGACCTCACCGGCCTGTCCCGGCCGACCGTCGCCGACCTGCTCGACCGCCTCCAGCGCACCGGCCTGGTCGCCCTCGTCGGCGAACGCGGCGAACAGCGGCGCGGCCCCAACGCCCGGCTCTACGCGCTGGTCGCCTCCCGGGCCCACCTCGCCGCCTTCGACGTCCGCGAGGCCGGCGTCAGCCTGGTCGTCGCCGACCTCGCCGGGCGCACCCTCGGCACCGCCGAGATCCCGGTCGACGGCGCCGGCACCCCCGACACCGCCCCGGCGATCGTCCGCACCCTGCTGGACACCGCCCGCGCGGCCGGCGTCGAACGGCTGCACACCGTCGCGGTCGGCGCCCCCGGCCTGGTCGACCCCGCCACCGGCCGACTGCACAGCACCGGCCAGCTCCCCGGCTGGCACGCCGAACTGCTCACCGCGCTGAGAGCACTGCCCGGCACCGACGTGATCCTGGAGAACGAGGTCAACCTGGCCGGCCGCGCCGAGTACCGGGTCGGCGCCGCCCGGGACCGCGACACCTTCGTCCTGCTGTGGCTGGGCCACAGCGTCGGTGCCGCCGTCGTCCTGGACGGGCGACTGCGCCGCGGCTTCTCCGGCGGCACCGGCGAGATCTGCTTCCTGCCCGTCCCCGGCGCCACCGGGCTGCCCAGCGCCGACAGCTGCGAGGGCGGCTTCCACGGCCTGGTCGGCAGCGCCGCGCTCTGCGCGCTCGCCCGCGCCCACGGGCTGCCCGCCGACCCGGCCGGGGACGCGCCCGCCGCCGAGGCCGCCGTCCGCGCCGCCCTCGCCGCCGGGCCGGACGGCGCGGCCTTCCTGGACGAACTGGCCGAGCGGATCGCGCTCGGCGCGGCCGCCGTCTGCGTGGTGCTCGACCCGGGCTGTGTGGTGCTCGGGGGCGAGGTCGGCCGGGCCGGCGGCGCCGAGCTGGCCGGCCGGGTGGAACGCCGGCTGGCCCGGCTCTCCCCGCTGCGCACCGAGGTCCGGGCCGGAACGGCGGGCGGCGGCGCGGTGCTCGCCGGGGCGGTGCTCACCGCGGGCGACGCCGCGCGGCGGGACCTCTTCGGGGAACCCTAGGTCTCTGTCGCCCTCCCCGGTACGGCAGGATGGCGGTCGGGGGGCACGTACCCCGTACCTCGAACCACCGTCAGGAGTCGCACATGGGCCAGCCCGACGTGCCGGTCAACCCGTACCGCATCGGTGAGGCGGCGGCGCTGCTCGGCGTCAGCGCGGACACCATGCGTCGCTGGGTGGACGCCGGGAAGCTCGCCGCGGTGCGGGACGAGCACGGGCACCGGATCATCCCCGGCGCCGAACTCGCCGCCTTCGCCCGGGAGTTGGCCCGGCCGGAGATCGCCGAGGCGGAGGGCCGGCCGTCCTCCGCGCGCAACCGCTTCCCCGGGATCGTCACCGAGGTGCGGCTCGGGGACGTGGCCGCGCAGGTGGAGGTCCAGGCCGGGCCGTTCCGGGTGGTGTCGCTGATCAGCCGGGAGTCGGCGGAGGAGCTGGACCTGGTGCCGGGCGCCCCCGCCACGGCGGTCATCAAGTCGACCAATGTGATGATCGAGCGGCGCTAGTCGTCCCGTACCGGCCGCACCCGTTCCTGATCGAGAGGCCCGATGACCCCTCCGAAGCTGCCGACCACCCAGGCCGCCGTCCTGGCGATCGAGGCGCTGGCCGCCCGCCACGGCCGGGCCGTCCGCGCCCAGCACGACATCGGGCGCGACCAGACCTTCGCCGGGCTGGTCGGCCAGGACGCCGGGGAGCCGGACGCCATCCCGCACGAGGCGCTGCTGGAGTTCGGCGGGACCCCGGCGACCGGCGTCCGGCTGTTCACCCACGACGAGGCCGTGGTGACCGTCGAGGGCATCGACTTCGACGTCCCGCGCGACAGCGTCCCGGCCTTCCTGAACTCCGTCTGGTCCGACCTGGTGCACGTCAAGGCCCGGGCCTTCCCGCCCTCCACCACCCTGATCGTCACCGTCCCGGGCGAGCCCGGCTACCGCGAGGCCGCCGGCCCGCGCGACCTCACCCCCTGGCTCTCCGGAAGGATCCGATGACCACCGCCGCGACCGCCACCGCCGCGACCGCTACCGCCGCGACCGCTACCGCCGCGACCGCTACCGCCGACCGTCGCCCGGTGCTCGCCGTCGCCCACCGCGGCGACCCCTACCGGTACCGCGAGAACACCCTGCCCTCCGTCCGGTCGGCGCTCGCCGCCGGGGCCGACGCCGTCGAGGTGGACGTCCAGCTCACCCGCGACCGGGTGCCGGTGCTGCTGCACGACACCACCCTGGAACGGCTCTGGGGCGACCCGCGGGCGATCGGCCGGGTCACCACCGAGCAGCTCGCCGAGCTGCGCCAGGGCGAACTGGCCGTCCCCACCCTGGCCGAGGCCGTCGAGGCGGTGGCCGCCGCGAACGGCCCCCGGCTGCTGATCGACCTGGACGAACCCGGCCCGGCCGCCGCCACCTGGTCCGTCGTCACCGAACTCGGCGCCGAACGGGTGGTGGCCTTCTGCGGCCCCGTCACCGCCATGCTCGCCGTGCGCGCACTCAGCCCGGACGCCGAGATCTCGCTCACCTGGAAGCAGCCCCGGATGCCCGCCCCCGCCCTGCTGCGCGACCTGCGCCCGCGCTTCCTCAACCCGCCGTTCGGGCTGGTCACCCCCGCGTTCGTGGCCGCCGCCGCGGACCAGGGCCTCGCCGTCTCCACCTGGACCGCCGACCTGCGCCGCACCATGCGCCGGCTGCGCGACACCGGGGCCGCCTCCATCACCAGCAACCGGATCTCCGTGCTGCGCACGGTGCTGGACGGCCGCCGGTGACCGAACCGTCGCCGGTGCTGGGACGGCGGGCGCTCGGCCGGGCACTGCTGGCCCGTCAGCACCTGCTCGCCCGCACCGACCTGGCGCCCGCCGCACTCCTCCACCACCTCGGCGGCCTCCAGGCCCAGGCCGCGCCCCAGCCGCCCTACCTCGGGCTGCTCTCCCGCCTGGACGGCTTCACCCCGGACGGGCTGAGCACCCTGCTGGAGCAGCGGGCGGCGGTCCGGATCGCGCTCCAGCGCGGCACCATCCACCTGGTCACCGCCGAGGACTGCCGGACGCTGCGCCCGCTGCTCCAGCCCGTCCTGGACCAGGTGCTGACCACCACCTACGGCAAGCGGCTGGCCGGGCTCGACCTCGCCGCGCTGGCCGCCGAGGCGCGGACCCTGGTCGAGGCCGAGCCGCGCACCTTCCAGCAGCTCGGCGCGCTGCTGGCGGCGGGTCGCCCGGACCGTGATCCGGCGGCGCTGGCCCAGGCCGCACGCTGCCTGCTGCCGCTGGTCCAGGTTCCGCCGCGCGGACTGTGGGGGCGCACCGGACCGGCCGCCCACACCACCGCGGAGGCCTGGCTCGGCCGACCGTTCGACCCCGCGCCCGCCGCCGCGCCGGACGCCCTGGTGCTGCGCTACCTCGCCGCCTTCGGCCCGGCGAGCGCGGCCGACCTGCGCAAGTGGTCCGGCCTCGGCGGGCTCGCCCCGGTGCTGAAGCGGCTGACGCCGCGGCTGCTGACCTTCCGGGACGAGCGGGGCCGGCTGCTGTACGACCTGCCGGAGGCGCCCCGGCCCGATCCGGACACCCCGGCGCCGGTGCGGCTGGTCGCGCCGTTCGACAACCTGCTGCTCTCGCACGCCGACCGCGGCCGGGTGCTGCCGGAGGAGTACAAGGAGCGGGTGATGACGGTGAACGGGCTGGTGGCCGGCACCCTGCTGGTGGACGGGCTGGTCGCGGGGACGTGGCGGCTGACCGGCGCGGCGGAGGTCGTGGTGCAGCCGTTCGGGCGGCTGGCGCGGGCCGAGCGGGAGGCGGCGGAGGCCGAGGCGCGGCGGGTGCTGGCTTTCGCGGGCGGGGGCGGCGAGGGCGCGGACGGCGCGGTGCGGATCGAGGAGGCCGGATAGTCCCGTCCGGGTGATCGTCCGACGGGCGGATCGTCAGGTTCTCTGCTGAGCTGGGTCGGTTGGGACCCAACGACGATCCCCGGCGGAGGTTGCCGTGTCCGTGGAGCGCCCGCCCGGTGGGCGGCCCGACCACCGCAGGCCGTACCTGATGCTGCCGCCCGCCGTGCGGCAGGCGGCGGCCTGGTCGGTGGCGGTGATCCTGCTGATCACCGTCGGCTCGCTGGTGGTCTTCGCGCTGGTCGAGCTGCGGGCGGCGACGGTGCCGTTCATCCTCGCCCTGCTCGGTGCCTCGCTGCTCTACCCGGTGGTGCCCTGGATGGTCCGGCGCGGGGTCGGCCGGAGCCTGGCGGCCGCGCTGACCTGCGTGCTGCTGGTGGCGGCGGTGGCCGGGGTGATCGTGCTGCTGGTCAACTCCCTGGTGCACAGCGCCCCGCAGATCGCCGCCTCGCTGCCGACCGCGGGGCGGCGGCTGGCCGACTGGCTGGGGCCGTTCGGCGCGAAGATCGAGCACGCGCTGACCAACGCCAAGGGCGAGACCAACTCGCTGCTCTCCACCCTGACCAACGGCGTGCTGTCCGGACTCGGCCTGCTCACCCAGGTGATCACCGGCGGGGTGCTGGCGCTGGCCCTGGTCTTCTTCTTCCTGCGCGACGGCCACCGCACCGGCGACGCCATCCGCTCCTACCTGCCCGGCCGCGGTGCCGACACCGTCGTGGCCTGCGCCGAACGGGCCTTCGACGCGATGGCCGGCTTCATGCGCGGCACCACCCTGATCGCGCTGATCGACGCGGCCTTCATCACCGTCGGCCTGCTCGCCCTGGGCGTCCCGGGCGCGCCGGGCCTGGGCGCGCTGGTGTTCATGGGGGCGTACATCCCGTTCGTCGGCGCCTTCCTGTCCGGGACGGTGGCGGTGCTGGTGGCCCTGGCCGACGGCGGGCTGGGGACGGCGCTGTGGGCGCTCGGGGTGGTGCTGACGGTGCAGATGATCGAGGGCAACATCCTGCAGCCGATGATCCAGAGCCGGACGGTGGAGCTGCACCCGGCGACCATCATGGTCGCGGTGGTGGCCGGTTCGGGCATCGCGGGCATCATCGGGGCGCTGCTGGCGGTGCCGGTGTGCGCGGCGGGGATGGGCGTGATCTCGGTGCTCCGGGGCGTGGCGAACGGGGGGACGTGAAACCGGTTGCCCTCGGCGGGTGGGCGTGACAGCATCACTAATGCGACAAGGTTCGCGATAGTAGCGAGGGGTGGGCATGGAACTGTTCGACGTGGCCGAGCGGGGGGCCAGGCCGTACGGGATCACGGTGGGGCCGGACGGCGGGATGTGGTTCACGCTCATCAACACCGGCGAGATCGGACGGCTGGCCGCGGACGGGACGGTGCGGCGCTTCGACCTGGGACGGCCGCGGTGCGCACCGTCGGTGATCACCGTCGGGCCGGACCGGGCGCTCTGGTTCACCGAACTGAACGCCGGCGCGATCGGCCGGATCACCCTGGACGGGCAGGCCACCTCGTTCCCGCTGTCCGGCCCGGGCGTCGGGCCGGGCGGGATCACCACGGGGCCGGACGGGGCGCTCTGGTTCACCGAGCTCAACGTCGACCTGGTCGGACGGATCACGGTGGACGGCGAGGTGACGGAGTACCCGCTGCCGGTGACCGGGGCGTTCCCCGCCCTGATCACCGCCGGGGCGGACGGCGCGCTGTGGTGCACGCTCAACCAGGCGGACGCGGTGGCACGGGTGAGCCTCCAGGGCGAGGTGACCGTCCACCGGCTCCCCACCGAGGGGACGGCGCCGGTCGGCATCACCGCCGGGCCGGACGGGGCGCTCTGGTACGTCGGGATCGGCGGCGGGCTGGTCGGGCGGATCACGGTGGACGGGCGGGTGACCGAATACCCGCTGGCCGACCGGTCCGCCAGACCGCACGCGATCACCGCGGGCCCGGACGGGCGACTCTGGTTCACCGAGTGGGGCTCGGGCCGGATCGGCGTGCTGGACCCGGACGGACGGCTGGACGGCCACCCGATCCCCGGCGCGGACGCCGAGCCGCACGGGATCGCGGTCGGCCCCG
Organism: Kitasatospora sp. NPDC096077; assembly: GCF_040303245.1. Taxonomy (NCBI): domain Bacteria; kingdom Bacillati; phylum Actinomycetota; class Actinomycetes; order Kitasatosporales; family Streptomycetaceae; genus Kitasatospora; species Kitasatospora sp. NPDC096077. The sequence continues at coordinate 46,982 of NZ_JBEOSV010000011.1, forward strand.
ACGGGGCGGTGTACGCGGCGCTGGAGCGCGGCCAGATCGCCCGGCTGGCGGGCTGAGCCGCCGTGCCGGGGCAGCGGGCCCGCAGGCGCAAGCGCGACGAGGAGCGGCGGCGGTGGCAGGAGCGGCGGGCCGCCGTCGAGGCCACCGCCGGGCCGTGGGAGGTGCTGTTCAGCACCCAGGACCCGGCGGAGCACCGGGCCTTCGTACGGCAGCTGCACGAAGGCGGGCTCCCCGAGGACGTCGAGCTGGCCTGCGACATGCTCTGCGGGCGGCTGGTGCGGCCGACCTGGTACCAGGTGCGGATGCGCCGCCTGAACGACGGGGCTCAGGACGCCCGGGGGGCTCAGGACGTCCAGGGGCCTCAGGACGCCCGGGGGGCTCAGGGCTGACGCCGCAGCAGCTCCTCCAGGTCGGCCAGCAGGCCGAGGGCGGCCGCCCGGTCCGGCACCGGCCGTGGGGCCGGGGAGCGCTCGGCGACCACCCGCAGGGCGGCCGCCGCCTGCCGGGCGAACATCGCCAGCAGGTCCAGCTCGGTCAGACCCGCGCGGGCCTGCGGGGCCGGGTCCAGCACCTCCAGCACGCCGAGCACCCGGTCGCCGTGGGTGAGCGGTGCGGCCATCAGGGAGTTCGGGACGTAGGCGGTCGACTCGGCGAAGGCCCGGTCGAAGGTGCGGTCGGCGGCCAGGTCGTCCACCACCATCGGCTCGCCGGAGGCGGCCACCCAGCCCGCGATGCCCCGGCCGGCCGGGAAACGGCGGCCGACCAGGGACTCCTCGCCGCGCCCGGAGACGGCCCGGAAGACCAACTCGCCGGCCGCCTCGTCGAGCAGGCAGACCGAGCCCGCCTGGGCGCCGAAGATCGCCCGGGCGACGTCCACCACGGACTGCAGCAGCTCGCGGGCGAGCGGGTCGACGGCGGGGTCAGTGCTGAGGGTCATCGGACGCCTCCGGGGTGGGGGTGGACGGGACCTGGACGTTGGCCGCGGTGAGGTAGAGCGCGCTCTTCAACTGGAAGGTGGTCAGCCGCGGCCGCCGGGACAGGATGCGGGCGCAGAGCCCGGCCACGTACGGGGTCGCGAAGCTGTTGCCGGTGGTGCGGATGGTGGCGCCGCCGAGCCAGGGCACCCGGACGTTCTGGCCGGGGGCGAAGAACTCGACCGGCGGCGCCGGGTTGTAGAGGTGCAGCTCCGGGTCCGCCTCCTGGTGGCTGCCCACCGAGATGACCGAGGAGAACCGCCAGGGGAAGCTCTCCACCGGGGTGTTGTGGGCGGAGGCGACGATCGCGGTGCGGGCGAAGTAGGCGTCGTCGGCGATCGCGTGCAGCTCCTCCAGGAAGCGGGTCCGGGTGGTGGAGAGACTGAGGTTGATCACGTCGAAGCCCTGCCGGACGGCCCAGCGCAGCCCGGCGATCAGCATGTCGCCGGTGCCGGTGAACCGCTCGCCGAGCACCCGGACGCTGTACAGCTCGCAGTCCGGGGCGGTGCGGCGGATGATGCCCGCGCAGGCGGTGCCGTGGCCGCAGGCGTCGCCGACCGTGTCGGGGCGGACGGCCAGCTCCCGGGTGACCGGGTCCCGGACCACCGCCCAGGAGCCGTTCAGCGGGCCGATCAGCGGATGGTCGGGCTCGATGCCGGAGTCCACCACGCACACCCGCACGCCCCGGCCGGTGCCGCCGGCGTGGTCGCCCTCCGGGGCGTGCTCGTCCGCCGGGTCGCGCCGGTCCTTCAGGTCGTACCGGTCCACCAGGTCGGCCAGCACCGGCAGTTCGTCGCTGCGGCGCTCCCGCAGGCTCCAGGTCAGGCCCGCCGGGGCGGTCACCGCCCGCCGTCCAGCCGCTCGGCCCGGCGCACGCCCGGCAGGTGGCCCTTGGCCGCGAAGCGGTCCCGGGCGGTGGCGGCGGCCACCGCGGCCTCGGCGGGCCGGTCGAGCAGCAGCAGGGCGTGCGCCCGGTCCAGCGCGGTCAGCGCCTGGAGCAGCACCGACTCGGTGGCCCCGGCGGCCCGCAGGGCGCGCTCGGTCAGCTCCAGCGCGGCTTCGGACTCGCCCCGGGCCGCCGCCAACCGGCCGCGCAGCGCGTCCAGTTCGACGGCCAGCACGGGCGGCAGCGCGGCGGCCGCGTCCACGCCGTCCAGGTGACGGGCGGCCTGCGCCGGGCGGTCGGTGTCCAGCAGGACGCGGGCGGTGGTCAGGGCCAGCCGCGGCAGCGGGGCGGCGCTGCCCTGGCGGCGGGCGATCTCGGCGGCGTCGGCCAGCAGGTCCAGGGCGTGGGCGGTCAGCCCGGTGGCGGCCGCGGCCTGGGCGGTCAGCGCGGGCAGCGAGACCATCGCCTCGGCCAGCGACAGTTCGCCCGCCAGCCCGTTGGCCTCGGCGAGCAGCAGCTCGGCCTCGTCCGGACGGTCGCGCAGGGCGAGCAGGACCGCCAGCGGGCCGTTCAGCGCCACCCGGACGGTGCGCCGGCCGGTGCCGTGCTCGGCGAGCAGGGCACGCAGCCGGAACGTCGCGCCGGCGGCGGGCTCGGGGCCGGCCAGCAGCGAGGCGGCCAGCGCCGCCAGTACCGCGGCGCGGTCCAACTCGGCGTCGGTGCGGGAGACTTCGTCGAGCGCCTGGTCGAGCAGCCGCTCGGCCTCGGTGTGCCGGCCGGCCAACAGGTGCTCCTCGGCCAGCCGCAGCCGGGCGCGGGCCAGGCCGAGGGCGTCACCGCTGTCGGTGAACAGCGGCAGCACGGCGCGGGCGGTGGCGGCCGGCTGCTCCGGCCCGGGCGGCAGACCCCGGGCGGCCAGCGCGAGGCGGGCGTGCGCGGCGTCCAGCGGGTCGGCGGCGGCCTCCCGTACCTGGGCCAGCACCGGGAGCGCCTCGTCGGCGCGGCCGAGCGCCAGCCGGGTCTCACCGAGGCGGCGCAGCACCGGGCCGGCGGTGCGCTCATTGGGGTAGTGCAGCCGGACCGAGCGCTCCAACAGGTCGGCGGCCTTGAGCAGTTCGGCGCCCGCGAGGGCGCGGGCCCCGGCGGCGCCGAGGGCGGCGGCGGCCCGGGTGCGCAGGGTGTCCGTGCGGGAGTCCAGCAGGCCCAGTTCGAGCCGGTAGCGGTGGGCGCGCTCCAGGTGGCCGCCGACGGCGGCGTCCCCGGCGGCCCGGACGGCGGGGAGGTCGGCGGCGCGCTCGTGGCGCTCGGCGCGGGCCCGCTTGGACATCGACTGGTAGACGGACTCCTGGACCAGGCCGCTGCTGAACCGGTAGCCGGTGGTGGGCGGTTCGGGGCTGCGGGGTGGGGTGGGGCTTTGGGCTGGCGTGGTGCTGTCGGTGGTGGTGCTGCGGGGCCGGGTGATGCCGTCGGTCGGCTCGATCAGGCGGCGGTCGGCCAGTCGGGCCAGTGCGGCGTGCAGCCGGGGCGGGGTGGTGTCGCCGGTGCCGGGCGGGGTGCTGGGCAGGCCGTCGATCGGGCCGGTGAACACGTCGTCCTCGGGGTCGGCGAAGGCGTCCTGATCGGTGCCGCCGTGGGCGAGTTCGGCGAGCTCGGCGGCGGTGAAGACGCGACCGAGGACGGCGGCGAGGTCCAGGGTGGTGCGCTCGTCCCGCTCCAGGCCGTCGATCTGGGCACTGAGCAACGCCCGTCCGGTGGGCGGTAGTTCGTCGGGGAGGGCGGGGCCGTTCAGCCCTTCGGCCTCGGTGAGGGCGGCGAGCAGCTCCTCCAGGTGCAGTGGATTGCCCTCGGCGCGCTCCAGCAGCCGGGTCGGCACCGCGTCCTGGTGGGCGCTCAGCTCGGTCAACTGGGCGGCCAGCAGGGCGGATTCGTCCCAGGACAGGCCGCCGACCGGAAGGATCGGCAACTCCGGGCGGGCGGAGAGGAGTTCCGGCCGGGACAGGCAGAGCAGCAGCACCGGCGCCGGGCCGAGTGCGGCGATCAGCCGCTCGGCGGCGTCCAGCAGGACGGGGCCGGCCCACTGGCAGTCGTCCAGCACCAGCACGGCCGGACGCTCGACGGTGCGGCCGCGCAGGATGGCGGCCAGCTGGGCCAGGGGGCGGTCGAGGGGACCGGTGCCGGTTGTGGTTGTGGCTGTGGGCTCGGACACGGCGTCGGCGAGGCGGGTCAGGGCCTCGGCCGGGGCGGCGGCCCCGGGCTCGTCCAGCAGGGTCCGGACCGCCTCGGACAGCGGTGCCAGCACGCCCTGCTCGCCGAAGCTGCGGCAGCGGCCGGTGCCGCTGCGCGCGGTGTGCCGGGCCGAGCGCTCGCGCCACTCGCGCACCAGCCGGGTCTTGCCGATCCCGGCCTCGCCGACCACCAGCAGCAGTTCGGCCCCACCGCCGCCGGCCACCCGCGCCAACGCGGCGTCCAGGGCGTCGAGTTCGCTCTCCCGACCGACCAGCGGAACATCGAATCGGCGCAGCAGCTCCGGGTCGTCCTCGTCCAGGCCGACCAGCCGGTAGGCGGTGACCGGTTCGACCTTGCCCTTCAGCTGCAGCGGCCCCACCTCGTCCACCTGGGCGGCCGGCCCCGCCGCGCGCAGCGTCTGCGGGCCGATCAGCACCTGGCCGGGGGCGGCCCGGGTCTGCAGCCGGGCCGCGATGTTCACCGTCTCGCCGGAGATCAGCGCCTGACGCGCCGAGGCGTCCGAACCCGCCACCACCTGGCCGGTGTTGACCCCGATCCGGACGTCCAGCCGGACCCCGAGAGTGGCGTCCAGCTCGGTGTTGAGGTCCTCCAGGTCCTCCAGCATGGCCAGGGCCGCGGCCAGCGCCCGGTGGGCGTCGTCCTCGCGGATCACCGGCACGCCGAAGACGGCCATCACCGCGTCCCCGATGAACTTCTCCAGGGTGCCGCCGTGCGCCTCGATCTGGCGGTGCATCCGCTCGAAGTAGCGCAGGATCACCTCGCGCAGGGTCTCCGGGTCGAGCGCGCCGGAGAGGGCGGTGGAGTCGACCAGATCGCAGAAGACCACGGTGACCAGCTTGCGTTCCTCGGCCGCCAGGTCGAGGGCGGTCGCCCGGGGGGCGCCGCAGGCGGGGCAGAACTGGTCATTGGTGCTGGCGAGTTGGGCGCATTGTGGGCACGGCATGGTGGGAGTCCTTCGATAGTCCTTCGCGGTGCGGAGCGATCGGCCGGACGGCAGTGGTGGTCGGGCGGCCGGGCGGCGGTGGTGGTCGGGCGGCCGGGCGGCGTGGTCGGTGCCGTCGGGGTGGGTGTGCGGGCGTGCCCGGCCAGGGTCGCCGGGCCGGCTTCGAGTCCGGTTCGGAGACGGTGTGCGGGCGGTATGGCCGCAGGTCGGAGCGGGGAAAGGGCGGGCGACGGCGGGTGCGGGGGGCGGCGCGATGCCGCCGGCACCGGCGCCGACCTGCGGCCATACCGGTGGCCAACCGTTTCCCGGGCGATCCGCAGCCCGGCCTGCCTAGGGTGGGCCGCCGCGACGGACGGCCGGCCCTCGCGGCTTCGACAGCCCACGTACCGAAGGGAGTTCCACCATGGCCGAGAACATCGAGAACATGGAGCAGAACATCGAGGAGCCGAGCGGCGAGGAGAGTGCGGAGGTCGAGGCGCACGCCGCCAACATGCTGGACCTCCAGGCGCTCAAGGTCCTCCAGGCCGCCTCGGACGGCAACTGCTTCAGCATCGTCAGCTACGTCAACTCCGCCGAGACCTCGGCCTCCTGAGCCGCGGCAGGTGAGTGACCCCGGCACGGGGGCGGTCGCACCGCCGCCCCCGGCCGTCGGTCCGGTCCGGTTCGTCTGCTTCGGTACCGGCGCCGTGGACTCCGTATGAGCACCCCCCGGAACATCCCCCCGAGCATGGAGGACGGCCATGGCTGCCACCCCCGCGGCGGGGCCCGCTCCGCTCGCCCGCAACCGGGACTTCCGGCTGCTCTGGGTCGGCGGCCTGCTGGCGTCGCTCGGCTCCCAACTTGCTTCGATCGCCCTGCCGTTGCTCGTCCTCCGGGAGACCGGCTCACCCGCCCGGGCGGGCGCCATCGGCACCGTCTCGGTCGGCGCGCTGCTGCTCAGCATGCTGCCCGGGGGTGTGCTCGCCGACCGGATCGAACGCCGCCGGCTGATGCGGCTGTGCGACGTCGGCAGCCTGCTCGCCGTCACCGCCCTCGTCCTCGCCGTGCTCCACGGGCACGCCCCGCTGGTCCTCGTCCTGCTGGTCGCCGCCGCCGGGGCCCTCATCGCCAGCACCTACGGGCCCGCCGCCGGCGGCCTGCTGCGCGCGGTGGTGCCACGCGAACAGGTCCGCGAGGCCTCCTCCCGGATGCAGGCGCGCGGCGCCGCCGCCAGGCTGGTCGGACCGCTCGGCGGCGGTGCGCTGTTCGCCTGGCACCCGGTGCTGCCGTTCCTCGCCGAAGGCGTCGGACTGTTCCTCTCCACCGTCTGCGTGGCGCTGATGCGCACCCGCTCGGTGCCCGAGACCAAGGCCGGAGCGGTGTTCAGCCGCAGCGAGCTGACCGCCGGGATCGCCTTCATCTGGCGGCAGCCGTACCTGCGGACGCTGCTGCTGATCTTCGGCCTCGGGATGAACTTCGCGTTCAGCGCGCTGATGTTCACCACCCTCGCCGTCGCCTCCGACGGCGGGCACTCCGGCGTGGGCGGCGGCACGGTGGTCTCCTGCACCGCCGCCGGCGCGCTGGCCGGGGCGCTGCTCGCCCCGCGCCTGGACGCCCGGGCGCGCGACGGCAGCCTGGTGGCACTGGCCTGCTGGGCGTCCGCGCTGACCGCCGGGGTCCTGGTGCTCACCCGGGCGCCGGTGCTGATCGGGCTGCTGTGCGCGGTCTGCATGTGCCTGTCCACCGTCGCCAGCATCGGTTTCGTCTCCGGCATGCTGCTCGCCGCCCCGCCGGACCGGATCGGCCGGGTGCAGAGCGCGGCCGGGTTCCTGTCGACCCTGGTGCAGCCCTTCGGCCCGCTGGTCGGCGGTGCACTGCTCGGCGCCCTCGGCGGCACCCGGAGCTTCGCTCTGCTGGCGCTCGCCATCGCGCTCTGCGCGGCCGTGGTGACCTGGGCGCCACCGGTGCGGCGGGGGCCGGTGGCGGTCCCGGCGGGCTGAGCCCGGCAGGGCGGGTTCGGCAGGGTGAGGAAGGGCGCGGCCGGGCGCCGGTGGGACTCCGCGTGACGACTCAGGGAAAGGGGGTGGTGCGCTGTGGCCGGCGCCCACGAGACCCAGCTGTACTGCCTCGCCGACCCGACCTACTACGACACCCCCGGGCGGCTGCCCGACCGGGCGAGCCGCTACCGGCCCGGGACCGGAGAGGTCCCGGCCGGGTGGCGGCGCGAGCGGCAGGGCCTGTGGACGGTGCTGCTGCCGGACGGCGTACGGCTGCCGGAGCAGGGGTGGAAGCTGCACGTCTCCGCCGTGCCGGAGCAGGCGCCGGACACCCTGGAGACCGTCGCCCGGATCTGCACCGCCCGTCGGACGGCCTTCAAGTTCCTGCGCAGCGCCCAGGCGCTGCGGGTGGCGGACAGCAAGTACGCGGGGCGCGGCAGCAGCGGCAAGTTCATCACCGTCTACCCGGTGGACGAAGGCGAATTCCTGGCCTTGGCCGAGGAGTTGGGCGCCGCCCTGGAAGGGCGGCCCGGCCCGTACGTGCTCACCGACCTGCGGATCGGCGGCGCCCCGCTGTACGCGCGCTACGGCGCCTTCGTCGAACTCTGGTGCCAGGACGCGAACGGGCGGACCGTCCCCGCGCTGCGCGACCCGGCAGGCCGACTGGTGCCGGACCCGCGCGAACCCGTGTTCCGGCTGCCGTCCTGGGTCGAGCCCCCGGCGGCGTTGCGCCCGCACCTGGCCGCCCGGCAGGCCGCCGCCGGGGACCTGCCGTACCGGATCCTGGACGTGCTCCAGTTCACCAACGCCGGTGGGATCTACCTGGCTTCGGACCTCGCGACCGGCGAGCGGGTGGTGCTGCGGGAGGCCCGACCGCACGCCGGGCTGGACGCGGCGGGCGCCGACGCGGTCACCCGGCTGCGGCGCGAACAGTGGGCGCTGGAGCGGCTCGCCGGACTGGACTGCGTGCCCCGGCTGCGCGAGGTGCGCACGGTGTGGGAGCACACCTTCCTGGTGCAGGAGCACATCGAGGGCGTCCAGCTGTTCGCCGAGGCCATCCGGCGCTACCCGCTGGTCCACCAGAACTGCACCGCCGCCCAGCGGACGGAGTACGCGGACTGGGTGACCGGGGTGGTCGCCCGGCTGGAGCGCGCGCTCGAAGCGCTGCACCGGCGCGGAGTGCGGTTCGGGGACCTGCACCCGGCCAACGTGGTGCTCCGGCCGGACGGGTCGGTGGTGCTGGTCGACTTCGAGTACGCGGCCGAGCTGACCGACCGGCGGGTGCCGGTCGCCGGAGCGGGCGGTGTACCGGTGCCGGCCGGGCTCGACGGGGCGGCGGCGGACCGGTACCTGCTGTGGGCGAGCTGGCTGATGCTGCTGATGCCGGTGACGGAGCTGGCCGAGCGGGACCCGGGGAAGCTGGCGGCGCTGGAGCGGCGGGCGCGGGAGTGGTTCGGGCTGGGGGAGGGGGACGGGCCGGTGCGACCGGGGGTGCCGGGGGTGCCGGGGGTGCCGGCGGTGTCCGGTGCGGCTGGCGTGGCGGTGGCGTGCGAGCGGCGCGGGCGGGAACTGCTGGACGGGCCCTCGCTGGGCGCCGTCCAGGACGAACTGGTGGCGGGCATCCACGCCGGGGCCACCCCCGACCGGCCGGACCGGCTGTTCCCCGGCGACGTGGCCGGCTTCGCCGACGGCGGCACGGGCGTCGCCCACGGCGCGGCCGGAGTGCTGTACGCGCTGCACCGGGCCGGGGCCAGTTGGCCGGAGGAGTACGCGGACTGGCTGGTCGCGGCGATGCGACGGCGCGGCGTCCGGTCCGGGCTCGGGTCCGGGCTCGGGTCCGGGCTCGGCGGGTTGTACGACGGGCCGCTCGGGGTGGCGGTGGTGCTGGCGCGGATCGGGCGGACGGAGGATGCGGCGGAACTGCTCGCGCGGGTACGTGAGGGGCGCGGCGCGCGTGGCGCGGGTGCGGTGCGGCCGGCCCGGGAGCCCGGGTTGTACGGCGGGCGGGCCGGGGCGGCGCTGGCCCGGGTCCGGCTGGCGTCGACGCTGCCGGGGCCGGCGGCGATGGCGGACCGGCTGTTGACGGAAGCGCTCGGGGACGCACGGGAGTTGGCGGCGGCGGTGTGCGGGGAACCGGTGGCCGGGCTGACCGAGCCGACGGCGGCCGGGCTGCTGTACGGGCTGGCGGGGATCGCGCTGCTGCAGCTCCGGCTCTACCGGTGCACGGGGGAGCGGTGGCTGCTCGACGCGGCGCGGGTGGCGCTGGAACGGGCGATGGGGCAGTGCATCCGGGTGCCGGACGGCTCGGTGCAGGTACTGGACCGGGGGCGGCGGCTGGCGTACCTGGACCGGGGGAGCAGCGGGATCGCCCTGGTGCTACGGGAGTTGACGGAGCTGGGCGGGGAGCTGCGGGGTGCGGACGCCTTCGTGGCGGACGTGCGGAAGGTGTGCGCGCCGGGGTTCATCCGGGAACCGGGACTGTTCCGGGGGCGGGCCGGGCTGATGCTGGCGCTCGCCCGGCTGGGCGGGGACGGGGCAGTTCGGGAGGGGGCGGCGGCTCGGGAAGGAGCGGTTCGGGAGGCGGTGCTCGGGCAGGTGCGGAAGTTGCAGTGGCACCTGGTGGCGCGGCCGGAAGGGCTGCTGGTGCCGGGGATGCGGCTGCGGCGCTTCTCGGCGGACCTGCACACGGGGGCGGCAGGAGTGCTGCTGGCCCTGCGGGGGGTGGAGGAGGTGGGGGCGGCCGGGGTGGAGTTGGTGACGCTGGGGTGAGCTGTGCCGCCGCTCCGCGGCGGGTCCTGGGCCCCTCCGGGGCTGCGCTGTTGCGCCCCTCCGGGGCGCCGGGTGAGACGGGGATGGAGAGGCGGGGGTGTTGGGGCGGGGATGGAGAGGTGGGGGGTGTTGGGGCGGGGATGGAGAGGTGGGGGGTGTTGGGGCGGAGGTGGATGGGCGGGCGGGGGTGGATGGGTGGGCGGTGTTGGGGCGGGGACGGAGAGGAGGGACGTGTTGGGGTGAGTGGGGATAGGGGGAATTGAGCTCGGGACGGGGCCGGGGTCAGGTGAGGGAGGGGGTGGTCAGGGTGGTGGCGTGTTCGCGGGCGTGGAGGTGGGTGAGGCGGGGGAGGGCGTAGAGGGCGGCGTGGGCGGTGACCTCGCCGGTGGGGGAGGTGACGGCGCCGGTGTCGGTGAGGGCTTCCAGGGTGCGCAGGGCGAGGTGTTCGGGGCGGCCGAGGGCGGTGGCGGCCTCGGGGAGGGTGAAGAGCAGGGCGAGGGGCAGGGCGGCCAGTCGGGCGAGGGCGAGCCGGCCCTGCTGGGGGAGGTCGTGCCAGCCGGAGTCGAGGCGGGCGCGGACGGTGACGTCCCCGGCGACGAGTTCGTCCAGGGCGCCGGTCGGGTCCTCCAAGCGGGCCGCGTATTCGGCGAGCGGGAGGTGGCGCAGGACGGCGAGGCGGGCGCCGGCGACCCGGACGGCGAGCGGCAGCAGTCCGCAGGCGTCGACGATCCGGGCGGCCGCGGCGCGGTCGGCGCCGGTCCGGCCGGGGCCGGTGATGCGGCCGAGCAGGTCGAGGGCCTCGGCCGGGGTGAGCGGTGGGACGGTGATGCGGTGCACCGCGGTCAGGCCGGCGAGTTGGCTGCGTGAGGTGACCAGGACGGAGCTGCGGCCGGAGCCGGGCAGCAGTGCGCGGACCACGGACTCGTTCGCCGCGTCGTCCAGGACCAGCAGCATCCGGCGTCCGGCGAGGGAGGCGCGCCAGAGGGCGGCGGCCCGGTCGGGATCGCCGGAGTCCGGGGCGGGGACGTCGTTGAGGTCCAACCGGCCGGTGAGGACGGCGAGTTCGTCGAGCAGCTCGGGGAGCGGGCGCGGGGTGCCGTCGTCGGCGCGGAGGCGGAGGAGCAGGCGTCCGTCCGGGAAGCGGTCGGCGAGCAGGTGGGCCGCGTGGACGGCGAGCGCGGTCTTGCCGCTGCCGGCCGGCCCGGAGAGCAGCGTGACGCGGCCACCGGACTCGCCCAACTCCGCGACCAGTTCGTGCAGTTCGTCGGTCCTTCCGGTGAAGTCGGCGGTGTCGGCGGGCAGCAGGGTGGCGGCGGAGGCGGCCCGGGCGGTGCGGCCGGCGGCGGGCCGGGTGCGGCCGCGGGCGAGCAGCAGGCGGTAGCGGTCGGTCAGGGCGGGGCTGGGTTCGAGACCCAACTCGCGGGCGAGCAGCTGGCGGTGGGTGTCGTAGACGGCGAGCGCCTCGGCCTGGCGGCCGGACTGGTGGAGGGCGTTCATCCGGGCGGCCTGGAGGCGTTCGCGCAGCGGATGGCGTTCGGCGAGGTCGGCGAGCTCCTCGGCCACGGCGGTGGCGTTGCCGAGCTCCAACTCGGCTTCCGCCCAGTCCTCGTGGACGCCCAGGCAGCGGGCCTCCAAGCGGTCGGCCTCGGCCTGGACGGCGGGGGAGTGGCGCAGGTCGGCGAGCGGCGGGCCCTGCCACAGGTCGAGGGCCTGGCGCAGCAGGCGGGCGGCGGGGGCGAGGGCGCCGCGGTCGGCGGCGGACCGGCCGGCCCGGGCGAGGGCGCGGAACTGCAGGACGTCCAGCTCGGGTTCGGCGATCCGCAGCAGGTAGCCGCCGGCCGAGTGGACCAGCCGGTCCGGGTCGTCGCGGCGGCCGAGCAGGGTGCGCAGGGCGCACACGTAGACCTGGAGGTTCTTGCGGGCGGTGCGCGGTGGCTCCTCGGGCCACACCGCGTCGGTGAGCAGCTCGACCGGGACGGCCGTGTTGGCCCGGCTCAGCAGGACGGCCAGCACCAGGCGCTGCTTCGGCGGCCCGAGCGGGAGCGGGCGGTCGCCCGCCTCGGCGGTGAGCGGGCCGAGGACGCAGAAGCGCTGCGAGGTGGGGGCGGCGGGCCGGGCCTGGGTCATCGGCGTACCTCCGGGACGTGACTGGGGGCGTGCGGGGGCGTGACCGGGGGGTGGTGCGGTTCCTGGGCGCAGGCTAGTGGACGGCCGGGGGCGTCGAAGGGCACGGAACCGGGCGGGTTCGGGCACGGGATCGACACAACTCCCTCCTGTCGGAGGATGGTTGAAGGATCTTGGGAAGCTCCCGGCCGGGCGGGGTCGTGGCTGGTGGGGAGGGGTACGGGGCGGCGTCGGGGGGCGGCGTTCGGGGGTCGTACGGGGGTTCGTCGTCCGATGGTTCGGGAGCGGTCGGGGGACGGTTCGGGAACGGTTCGGGAACGGTGCGGCGGGGGTGCTCCGTTGGTCCTCCAGCGGGGCTGGGCGGCGGGGTGAGCGGGGCGCGAGCGAGAGGGCGGGCCCCGGGGGTCCCGGTCGGGAGGTCCCGGTCGGGGGCCGGAACTCGGGCCCAGCGGCCCGGGCCGGGCGGGCCCAAGGACCCTGGGGTGCGCGGGGTGCGCGTTCGGATCATGGATCGCCATCATTCGCACGACGTTCCGAAGGAGTGCGTCCTTGAGCGCCACCCAGGCACAGGGCGACCCCACCTCACCGCCAACGCCCCTTCCGGCCGGGCCGGTTCGAGCCCGCCGACCCGGATCGGCCGTGGTCAGGCTGCTGACCACCACCGACCACAAGACGATCGGCACCATGTACCTGGTGTCCTCGTTCGCGTTCTTCCTGATCGGCGGCGTCCTCGCGCTGGTCATGCGCGCCGAACTCGCCCGGCCCGGGACGCAGATCCTCTCCAACGAGCAGTTCAACCAGGCCTTCACCATGCACGGCTCGGTGATGCTGCTGCTGTTCGCGATGCCGCTGTTCACCGGCTTCGCCAACTGGATCATGCCGCTGCAACTCGGCGCGCCGGACGTGGCGTTCCCACGCCTGAACATGCTGTCCTACTGGCTGTTCATGTTCGGCTCGCTGATCGCCGCCGCCGGCTTCGCCACCCCGCAGGGGGCCGCCGACTTCGGCTGGTTCCTCTACGCGCCGCTCTCCGACGCCGTCCACTCGCCGAGCATCGGCTCCGACATGTGGATCATGGGCGTCACGCTGTCCGGCTTCGGCAGCATCTTCGGCGCGGTCAACTTCATCACCACCATCATCTGCATGCGCGCCCCCGGCCTGACCATGTTCCGGATGTCCATCTTCTGCTGGAACGTGCTGCTCACCTCGGTGCTGGTGCTGCTGGTCTTCCCGGTGCTGGCCGCCGCGCTGCTCGCCCTGGAGTGCGACCGCAAGTTCGGCTCGCACGTCTTCGACCCGACCAACGGCGGGGCGATGCTGTGGCAACACCTGTTCTGGTTCTTCGGGCATCCCGAGGTGTACATCCTGGCCCTGCCGTTCTTCGGCATCGTGTCGGAGATCATCCCGGTGTTCAGCCGAAAGCCGATGTTCGGCTACGCGGGCCTGATCGCCGCCACGGTGGCCATCGCGGGGCTGTCGGTGACGGTGTGGGCACACCACATGTACGTCACCGGGCAGGTACTGCTGCCCTTCTTCTCCTTCATGACCTTCCTGATCGCCGTGCCGACCGGCGTGAAGTTCTTCAACTGGGTCGGCACCATGTGGAAGGGCTCGCTCAGCTTCGAGACGCCGATGCTGTGGACGGTCGGCTTCCTGGTCACCTTCCTCTTCGGCGGCCTGACGGGCGTGCTGCTCGCGGCGCCGCCGATCGACTTCCACGTCTCCGACTCGTACTTCGTCGTCGCGCACTTCCACTACACGCTGTTCGGCACGGTGGTGTACGCGATGTTCGCCGGATTCCACTTCTGGTGGCCCAAGATGACCGGCAAGAAACTCGACGAGCGGCTCGGCCGGATCACCTTCTGGACGCTCACCGTCGGCTTCCACGCGACCTTCCTGGTGCAGCACTGGCTGGGCGCCGAGGGCATGCCGCGCCGGTACGCCGACTACCTCGCCTCGGACGGCTTCACCACCCTGAACACCGTCTCCACCATCGGATCGTTCCTGCTCGGGCTGTCGATCCTGCCGTTCCTGTACAACGTCTGGAAGACCGCCAAGTACGGCGAGAAGGTCACCTCCGACGACCCGTGGGGCTGGGGCCGCTCGCTCGAATGGGCCACCTCCTGCCCGCCGCCCCGGCACAACTTCGTCAAGCTGCCGCGGATCCGCTCCGAATCCCCGGCCTTCGACCTCCACCACCCGGACATCGCCGCCCGCGACGTGCTGCAGCACAGCGGGAAGCCGGCCCAGCATCTCGGGGACGTGGAGCCGGCGAAGTACGACCGGCCGCTGACCCGGGCGGAACGGGCGCGGGTGGCCGAGGCGGTGGCGAGCTCGGGCTCGGGCTCGGACGCGGGCTCGTCGGCCGCCGACGGCTGAGGCCGGTCCCCTGACCGCCGTCCCCGCCCGCAGCGCTGCCCCGGGCGGGCGGGGACGGCTCCCCGAATCCCGTGATCCCCGTGATCCCCGTGACACCGTGAACCCCGCGACCCAAGGAAGGCCGGCCCGTGACCCACACCGTCCTCGCCATCGGCACCGCCGCGCTCACCGCGAGCGGCTGCGTCTGGTACCTGCCCGCCATCGCCGACCTACAGGCCGGCGCCGACCGGCCGCGCTCCACCCGTACCGCCGCGGCGGCCTGCGTGCTCTGGTGGGCGGCGCTCGCGCTGGCGGGCGGGCTGCTGCTCGCCCTGACCGACTGGCGGCCCGCCGCCCAGGTGGCCCTCAGCGGGCTGGTCGGCGGCACGGCCCTGCGGATGCGGGCCCGGTGGGAACGGCGTGGGGAGCAGCGGGAGAGCGCGGCCCGGTGGGCCGCCCTCGACGCCGGGCCGGTACCGCGGGGCGGCCGACCGGCGGCCGTCGCCCTGGCCGGATGGCTGGTGGTGGGGGCCGCCGTGGCCTCGCTGGGGGCGGTGGCGATCCTGCTGTCGGACGGCGGCGGGCTCGGCGCGAAGGTCCTGCTCGCGGCGGTCAGCGGGGCGGGCGTGGCCCTGGCGTTCCTGCTGATGGGGCTGGGAAGCGCGCGGCGGCAGGGGCGTTGAGTGGGGGGCCATGGCGCCCCTCCGGGGCCGCGCTGTTGCTCCCCTCCGGGGCGCGCTATGGGCGGGGCGGGAAAGGGGGCGGAGGGAAGTCGTGGGGGCGTGAAAGGGGCGGGGGAGTTGGTGGGGCGGGAGGGTGTGCGGAGAGGGGGAGTTGGCGGAAAGGGTGAGCGGGGGGAGCAGAGAGAGGAGTTGGCGGAAAGGGCGAGCGGGAGGGGAGGGACGGGGAGTAGGGCGGGGAGTTGGCGGAAACCGTGAGCGGGGGAGCGGGCGGGAGCGGGCGGGGGCGGGCAGGGTGGAATGGGGTCGTTGGGCCCTGGGAGGGGGTGTCGGGGTGGGGGATGATGCGGTGGGCCCCGCTGGGAGTGTGCGGGGGTGACGAAGGTGGAGCGAGCCGCGTGATGGCGACCAAGGCGGAGGGCGCCGGGGCTCCGGCGCCGGTCCGGGTGTTCCTGCTGGACGACCACGAGGTGGTGCGCCGTGGGGTGCACGACCTGTTGGACGGTGAGCCGGACCTGGAGGTGGTCGGGGAGGCCGCGACGGCGGAGCAGGCCCTGGTGCGGGTGCCGGCGCTGCGGCCCGATGTGGCGGTGCTGGACGTGCGGTTGGGCGACGGGGACGGGGTGTCGGTGTGCCGGGAGCTGCGCTCGCGGATGCCCGACCTGGCCTGTCTGATGCTGACCTCCTTCGACGACGAGGAGGCGCTGCTGGACGCAGTGATGGCGGGTGCCGCGGGGTACGTGCTGAAGCAGATCAGCGGTACCGACCTGGTCGCCGCCGTCCGTACCGTCGCCTCGGGGCGGTCGATGCTCGACCCCGGCGCGGCGACCAGGTTGTTGAACCGGTTGCGCAGCGACGCCGAGCCGGCCCGGCCGGTGACCGCCGGGCCGGGGTTGACGGCGCGCGAGCAGGAGGTGCTGGCGCTGATCGGTGAGGGCCTGACCAATCGGCAGATCGGTGAGCGGCTCTACCTGGCGGAGAAGACGGTGAAGAACCACGTGTCCCGGTTGCTCGCCAAGCTGGGCGTGGAGCGGCGGGTGCAGGCGGCGCTGATCGCCACCGAGCTGCGGCAGTCGGCGGCGCAGGCCGCCCAGCCGCGCGGTGGCCGGGGCTGGGCGAGCTGAGACGGCTGGGTGAGCTGAGGCGGCTGGGCGGGCCGGGACCCGACCGGGCCCCTCGGCGGGACCGGCGGGACCATCGGCCCTCGTGAGGGGGCCCGGCCCGGGGCGAGCATCGCTCGCATGAAGCGCGATCACGTTCCGTCCCCCCGCCCCTCCTCCGGCGACCTCCCCGACCGGTCCGGCCTCCGTGAACTCGACCGGAGCCGGGCGTTGGAGCTGTTGCGCCGGGCCCCGGTCGGGCGGGTGGTCTACACGGTCGATGCCCTGCCGGCGGTGCTCCCGGTGTCGTTCCGGCTGGCGCCCGGCGGGGTGCTGGTCGCGGCGTCCGCCGACTCCGAGCTGGCCCGGGCGGTGGACGGCGCGGTGATCGCCTTCGAGGCCGACGAGGTGGACGGCCGGGACGGTTCCGGCTGGTTCGTCACCGTCCTCGGCCGTGCCCAGGTCCGTCCGGTGGCGGCCGGTGCCCCCGACGCGGTCCGGATCCGGATCCGCCCGGAGCTGGTCATCGGCCGCTGCCTGCCGTAGCCCGGGGCCGACAGCACGGGGGCCGACGGCACGGGGGGCGGCGGTTCGGCCCCGGCGGTGGCGGGGCGTTCAGGAGTAGTCGGGCAGGTCGAAGACGGTGGCGGCGCGGAAGGCCGTCTCCATCTCGATCCCCGGCCGGTCGAAGCCCCGCACGCCCTCGCCCGCACTTCCGCCGTCGTGCTCGCCGCCGGACGCCGGGCCGTCCGGGGCCTCGAACAGGTTGGTGCCGTGCCCGTCGGGGCCGGTGGTCAGGTCGAGGATGGCCTGGTTGGCCGCGACGTGGTCGCGCAGGCGGTGCTCGTAGGCGGGGAAGGCGGTGCGGTGGTCGCCGTCCGCCGCGTGCAGTTCCCCGGCCAGGACGTAGGCGCCGGTCAGGGCCACGCTGGTGCCCTGGCCGGTGAGCGGGGAGCAGCAGTACCCGGCGTCGCCGACCAAGGTGACCCGGTCCTTCGACCAGCGGTCCATCCGGATCTGGGCGACGACGTCGTAGTGGAAGGCCTCGGTCTCCCACATCCCGGTGAGGAAGCGCGGCACCTCCCAGCGCAGGTGGGCGCAGCGTTCGGCGACCAGTTTGCGCTGCTCGGCGCGGTCGCGCGGGAGCATCAGGTCGAGCGGCTCGTCGGTGTTGAAGCGGACGAAGACCCGCAGTTCGGTGTTGTCCCGGACGGTCATCACCAGGGAGCCCCAGCCGTCGTCGGACTGCTGGATGATCTCCCAGCGGTCGAGGCCGAGGTGGTTGGGGACGCTCCAGCCGGCGATGTAGATGCCGGTGGAGCGGAGGTGGTCGGTCTCGGGGCCGAAGACCAGTCGGCGGGTGGTGGAGTGGAGTCCGTCGGCGCCCACGACCAGGTCGTAGGAGCGTTCGGTGCCGTCGCGGAAGCGGACCCGGACGTCGTCCGGGCCCTGGACGAGGGTGGCGATGGAGTCGTCGAAGCGGTACTCGACGCCGGGCCCGGCCGCCGCGGCGATCAGTTCCGCCAGTTCGTCGCGCAGGATCTCCACGTCGGGGCCGCCGACCGGGCCGCCGCTGGCGGTCCATTCGGTGGTGCGGTTCAGTTCGCGGCCGTCCGCGTCGAGCAGGGACATCCCGCGCAGGCCGGTGCGGCGGGCCCGGACCTCTTCGAGCAGGCCCATCCGGTCGATGACGTCCAGGGCGTTGCCGCGGATGTCGACGGCCTGGCCGCCGCCGCGCAGGGCCGGGGCGCGCTCCACGACGGTGACCCGGAAGCCGTAGCGGTGGAGCCAGTAGGCGAGGGCGGTGCCGGCGATCCCGGCGCCGGAGACCAGGACGGAGGCCCGGGGCCGGCGGGCTCCGGGCTTCGAAGGTGCGTGGTCCGCAGAGGAGTTGGTGCGGGAGTCGATCGACACGGTGGCCTCCGGTGAGTCGGTGCTGCTGTTGTGGACCAGCCTGCGCCCGCCCACTCACAGGACGCGAACAGTCCGCTCACAGCACCGGCAACCCACTGGCAGCCCACCGGCAACCCGTCGGCAACCCGCTGACAGCCCGCCGGTACCGGTGGACCGCTGACCGGGGACCAGCCACTGACCGGGGATCAGCCGCTGACCGGAGGCGGCCGGTCCCCTACGCTGGGCCGGACACCGTCGACGGAGGGACCGCGCCGCCATGTTCGACCCCGTGATCGCCGCCCTGTACGAGCGGGACGAGACCAGCCGCTCGCTGGGCATCGTCTTGGCGGAGGCGTCCGTCGGGCGCGCGGTGATGCGGATGACGGTGGCCCCGACGATGGTGAACGGGCACGGCACGGCGCACGGCGGGTTCCTCTTCCTGCTGGCCGACGCCGCCTTCGCGTACGCCTGCAACAGCCACGGTCCGGTGACCGTCGCCCAGGCGGCCCAGGTGGTCTTCCTGGCTCCGGCGGCGGTGGGGGACGAGCTGGTGGCCGAGGCGGTGGAGCGTGCGCGGGCCGGGCGTGCCGGGATCTACGACGTGACGGTGCGCCGGCCGGCGGACGACCGGGTGATCGCCGAGTTCCGCGGGCAGAGCGTGGTGGTCGGGGGCCGGCCGCAGAACGACGGTTGAGCGGCCGACTCCCCCGGCACGCAGAGCTCGCACGCACGGCTCGCGCGCACGGCTCGCACGCACAGCTCGCCCGCTCAGTCGTGCGGGCGCTCGTCCAGAACCTGCTGGAGCTTGCCCGTGCGCGGGTTGGTGACGAGTTCGGCGCGCGGGACCCACTCCACGGTGAGGTGGTGGACGGTGCCGAGCGCGACCTCCGCGGGGTAGAGCGGGCGGGCGGCGTAGACGGCCTCGACCAGGCGCTCGGAGAGGCCGGGCGGGGGCTGTTCGGTGCAGCCGAGCCGAAGGAGGAGGCCGTCGCGGCCGTCCCAGCGGCGCTGGACCAGCTGCATCCCGGCGATGGCCCCGGCCGGGTCGGCGGCGAGCAGGGCGGCCCGGACCTCCTCGGTGGGCATCGCGACCGGTCCGACCCGGGCGCCCTCGGCGGAGCGGCCGAGCAGGCGGAAGCGGCGGCACCCGTCGTCGGTCCATTCGGCGCGGTCGCCGGTGGGGTAGCGCAGGATCGGCAGCAGGGTGCGGAACAGGTTGGTGACCACGACCCGGCCGGGCACGCCGGGGGTGGTGATCGGCTCGCCGGTGGCGTCGTCGACCAGCTCGACGACCGTCCGGTCCGGGAAGGCCTCGTGCACCCGGGGGTCGTCGCCGGGCACCGGGGAGCCGACCAGCCCGGCGTCGTTGGAGGCGTAGCCCACGGAGGCGACGACGGCCTTCGGGAAGGCGCGGGCGAGCAGCGGGCGCAGGTCGGCGAAGAGCAGGTCGCCGCCGAACAGCAGGAGTTCGACGGAGTCGGCGCGCTCGCCGCGCCGCACCAGGCACTCGGCGACGGAGCTGAGCTTCATCGGCTCGCCGGCCAGGACGTGCACGCCGAAGCCGCTGATCAGGTCGGCGACGGCGTCGTCCGGGGCGGCGCCGCCGACGGCCAGGCGGACGTTCTCCACCGGCGCGTGGTGCAGGGCGTTCTCGATGTAGAGGAAGCCGCCGTAGAGTTCGCCGGCCATGAAGAGGTTGGCGACCCGGTGGCCGGGCCGGAGGCCGGCGCGGACCAGGCCGGCGCCGAAGGCGGTGACGGAGTCGGCGTGTTCGGTGCGGGTCCACGGCGAGAGCTTGGGGGCGCCGGTGGTGCCGCCGGTCCGGTAGACGCCGGCGTCGGTGAGCGGGCCGGTCAGCACCCGGTTGTCGGGCCAGGAGTTGGCGGTCCAGAAGGCGGCCTGGTCGATCACCGGGAGCCGGTCGAGCCGGTCGGTGCCGGGAGGCAGGTCGCGGTAGAGCTCGGCGTAGAACGGCGAGTGGGCGCGGGCGAACGCGACCAGTTCGGAGACGGATTTGGCGGGCACGTCGACTCCACGGTTCAGGAGGGGAATTCGGGCTGTCCGAGCCAGGTGCGGGCGAGCCGCTGGACGGTCGAGCCGTCCCGGTCGGCGAGTTTGGCGGCGAGGTAGGCGGAGGCCCAGGGGCCGGTCGGCACCCGGAACGGCGGGTCCTCGTCGTCGAGGGTGCGGAGCACGACGGCCGCCACCTCCCGGGCGCTCTGGGCGGCGCTCTCCCAGCCCTGGGCGCCGAGTCGGTCCAGGTAGCCGGCGAAGGTGGGCGCGTACGGGCCGGAGGCGGCGTGCAGGGTCCGGCGGTCGACGTCGGGGAAGATCCCGAAACGGGAGTCCGGCACGAAGCCGGGGACGACGACGGAGACCCGCACGCCGTGGGCGGCGGCCACCGGGGCGAGCGCCTCCATGAAGCCCTCGACGGCGAACTTGGCCGCGCAGTAGGCCTCGTTGAAGGGCTGGCCGATGACGCCGTGCACGCTGCCGACGGTGATCAGCCGGCCGCCGGAGGCCCGCAGCAGGGGCATCGCGGCGCGGCTGACGGCGGCCACGCCGAAGAAGTTGACCTCCAGGTTGGCGCGCAGCGCGGCGTCGGTGGACATCTCCAGGGTCGGGTCGGAGTTGGCGACGCCGGCGTTGTTGACGACGGCGTCCAGCCGCCCGTACGTCCGGGCGAGGTCGTCCACGCAGTCGGCGACGGAGGCGGGTTCGGTGACGTCGAGGCGCCGGATGTCCAGGGTGACCCCGGCTTCTCGGGCGGCCTTCCGCAGCGGGCCCGAGCGGGCGGGGTCGCGCAGCGAGGCGACGGTGGTGAACCCGGCGCGGGCCGCGGCGACGGCGGTGGCCAGGCCGATGCCGGAGGACGTCCCGGTGACCAGCAGCACCTGGCCCCGGGCGCTCACGGGGTGTGCTCCACGGGCTCGGCGGCGGGCTCTGCGGCGGGTTCGGTGGCGGGTTCGACCGTGGATTCGATGGCGGCCTCTGCGGCGGGTTCGACCGTGGATTCGGCGGCGGCCTCGGCGGCGGACGCGTCGAGCAGCGGTTGGATGCCGAGGGCCGGGACGAAGGAGCAGGCGGCCAGCAGGGTGCCGCCCGCCATCGCGGCCCGGGCGGCGTCGAGGACGCCGAGCGGCCCGGTCAGCAGGGTCACGGCCAGGCCGCCGACCAGGGCGGCGAGCGGGATCACACCCCAGGTGACGGTCCGGAAGGCGGCGTGCATCACGCCCTGGTTGCGCGCGGACATCCGGGACTGCCGGGTGGGGGCGCTGCACACGTTGAGGCAGGACATGAAGAAGCCGTAGCAGCCCATGGTCACGGCGATCACCGGGCCGGGCGGCAGAGCGGGCGCGGCGAGCACGCCGAGGCCGACCAGGCAGTGCAGCAGCAGCGACCAGGCCAGGGTCCGGCCCAGGCCGAACCGCCGGGAGAGCCGGGGCGCGACCACGGCGCCGAGCAGTGCGCCGAGGGCCGCGACCGACATGGCCGCGCCGAAGACGCCGACCTGGACGCCCAGGCCCCGGTAGGCGAGGACGGGCAGCACGGTGACGAACACCGGCCCGCCGCAGTTGAGCACGACGGCCGCCAGCACCACCCGGCGCAGCACCGGGTCGGCCCAGTTCAGCCGGAAGCCGCGGGTCAGCCGCTCCCGGATGCCGCCCTCCTCGACGGTCCGCTCGCCCCAGGGGCGCATGGCGCGGAAGCAGGCCGCCGAGACCAGGTAGCTGGCCGCGTCGGCCAGCAGGGCGGCCACGCCGAGCGCGCTGTAGAGGGCGGCCGCGATGGACGGCCCGGCGACCTCGGCGACCGAACCGCTGCCCTCCAGCCGGGAGTAGGCGCGGACCATGCCGTCCTCGGGCACCACGGCGGGGACGGCGACCAGGTAGCCGACGTTGAAGAAGATGGTCGCGCCGCTGATGACGGCGACGCAGCCGAACAGCAGCGGGGTGGAGAGCACGTCCAGCGCGTAGGCGAGCGGGATCGCGGCGACGGCGGCCAGCCGGACCAGGTCGCAGACCAGCATGGTGCGGCGCTTGTCCCAGCGGTCGACCAGCACCCCGGCGATCGGGCCGAGCAGCGGGATGCCGAGGTACTGGGCCATCGCCACCACGCCGACCTGGAGGGCGGAGGCGTGCAGGGCGAAGATCATCAGGGTCGGGACGACGAAGACGGTGACCTTGTCGCCCACCAGGCTGACGGTCTGGCCGGCCCAGAACAGCGAGAAGCCTCGCCCCAGTCGGGTGCTCGCGGGTCCGCCTTTCACGTCTGCTCCGGGTCCGCCTCTCACGTCTCCTCCCGGACGACCAGGGCGGCGGTCTTGCCGGTGCGCTCGTTGCCGATCAGCTCGCTGACCGTGCGGACCCGGACGTTGCCGGGGTCGTGCTGGAAGGCGGTGCTCAGGGTGAAGGTGGCGGCGAGCAGTTCCCCGCGCAGCCGGCCGGTGTCCGGGGCGGCGCCGGGGGCGGTGAGCAGCAGGACGTCCAACTCGGTGACCCGGCCGCCCTGTCGGGTGAGTACGAGCTGGGCGCGGGCGACGCCGGGTGCGCGTTCCGCGTGGGCGATCACCTGGTCCACGTCCAGTCCGAGGCCGCGCACCTGGACGACGCTGTCGCGGCGGCCGTGCACCCGCATCGCCGGGCCCGGGCGGCCGCACCGGCAGCCGGTCAACTCGCCCGCGTCGCCGGTGCGGTAGCGCAGCACGGGGTTGAGCATCTCGGGGTCGAGGGTGGTGAAGTCCAGCAGGCCGTCGGCGTCGGCGTGCACCAGCTGGTGCGGCAGCGGGTGGAAGGTGTCGGCCGGGCAGTCCGGGGTGTTGGTGGCGACGACCCAGGTCTCGGTGCTGCCGAACATGCCCCAGCGGCGGGCCTGCGGGGCCACCACCGCGAGGTCCTCGGCGAGTTGGTCCTGCCAGGCCTCGCCGAGCCACAGCACCTTGCGCAGGTCGGGCAGGCGGATCCCGGCGGCGCGGGCGTGGGTGAACCAGAGCCGCAGCACGCTGGGGGTGCCGCCGATGGCCGTCACCCGCCGGGCGGCCAGGAACTCCAGCCACGGGCCGTACTCCGCCGCGGTGACCGAGCCGAGGGCGATGATCCGGCAGCCGGCGAGGTCGGCGAGCGCGGCGGCGAGGAAGTGGGCACCCCACATCCGGCCCGCGCCCCAGGCGTTGACGAAGACGTCCGAGCGGTCCAGCGGCTGCCAGTGGGCGTGCACGCCGGCCATGTAGAAGCCGGTGGGGGCGTAGCCGAGCTTGGGCGCGCCGGTGGAGCCGCCACTCTGGAACAGCCAGGTGGCGGTGTGCTCGGCGGTCGGTTCCAGGTGGGCGAGGGCGGTGTTGAGGTCGTCCTTGGCCAGCGGCGGGAGCGCGGCGAGGCCGTCGAGGGTGCGGATGTCCGGGTGGCCTTCGTAGCGTTCGGCGAGGCCGGGCACGGTCCGCAGGCGGGCGAGGGTGCGCCGGGCGACGGACAGCCGCGGGGCGGCTTCCTCCGGGGGGAGGGAGAAGGCGGTCATCGGGGGTCCGTCCGGTGGTCGGGGCCGAGGGGGAGGGTGAGCGGGCGGGCGCCGTCGGCGAGCCACTTGGCGTGGCCGTCCCGGTAGGCGGCGAACCGGGCCCGGGTGACGTCGCGTTGCAGGGTGCGGTCCGGGTCGGTGAGGTCGGGGGCGATCACGCCGTCCGGCTCCAGCTCGGAGAACCAGTAGCGCTCGCCGTCGTGGAGGAAGTCGACGCAGAAGAACGGGATCGGCAGCCGTTCGGCGAACCAGGCGGTGGCGGCGGCGAGTTCGGGTGGTACCGGGGGGAACTCCATCGTCCCGCCGCGGCTGGCGTTGGCCACCGGGGAGCCCGGCAGCGGGGTGCGCTTCATCACCGCGTACGGGCGGCCGTCGACCACGTACACCCGGTAGTCGACGGTGCCGTCGCCCAGGTACGGCTGGATCACCAGGGTGGTGTCGCCGCCCTGGGCGAGGGTGGCCAGGCCGCGGACGTCCTCGGGGCCGCGGGCCAGGTTGATCCCGCCGCCGCCGCACCAGCCGGCCGGCTTGACGATGGCCGGGTAGGTCATGCCGCCGAGCGCCACCTCGTAGCCGTACTTGGCGGTCTCCCGCCCGGTGCCGATCCGCACGGTCGGGATGGTGGGGACCGGGGAGTCGGCCAGGAACAGCAGGGTGGCCAGCTTGTCGTTGCCGATCAGCGACACCTGCGGCGGGAACGGCAGGTAGAAGCCGGCCTGTTCGAGTACCGCGTACAGGGCGTACTGGTTGAAGACGTCCATCGCCTGGTACGGCAGCGAGTAGAGCGCGGTGATGAACAGGGTGGACTCGGGGGTGACCGACTCGTCGTCCACGTACACCCGGGGGCGGCCGGGGCCGGTGGCGTCCACGCTGACGGCGTCCGGCGCGTGCCGGCTCCACTGCAGGCCGAGCTCGGCGGCGCACTCGGCGTAGCGGTCCCAGAAGAAGCCGTGCCACATCTCGGCCATCCGGGAGGACTCCCGGTCGGGGAAGATCCAGCACATCCGGCGCAGCGGGCCTGCCGGGTCGACGGGGCCGACGGGGTCGGCCTGGTCGGCGGTGTTCATGCGGCTCCTCGGGGTGCGGGTGCGGGTACCGGCGCGGAGGCGGGTCCGGGGGTGGCGGCCTGCCCGGCCCACCAGCGGCGGCCGGCCTCGGGCAGGGTGTCCACCGGGTCGTAGTAGGCGTGGCGGCGGTCGAGGACGTCCGGGTCGGCGGCGTCGCCCTCCAGGCTGGTGCGGTAGTTCTTGGTCCAGTACGAGATGCCGCGCTCGCGGTCGTACGCCACCGCCTGGTGCACCCAGCGCTTGCCGACCCGCGGGACGTCGCAGACCAGGCGCGGGGTGGCGTAGCCGGGCAGGTAGCCCATGATCGCCTCCTGGAGGTGCTGCGCCCGGTGCAGCGGGGTGCGCCAGTGCTCGGCGCCCGGCACGAGGTCGCAGAGGTAGAAGTAGTACGGCAGCACGTTGGCCTCGCCCTGGAGGGCGAAGCAGAGGTCCAGCAGGTCCTGCGGGGTGTCGTTGACGCCGCGCATCAGCACGCCCTGGTTGCGGACGTCCCGGACGCCCGCGTCCAGCAGCGCCCGGGCCGCCTCGGCGACCAGCGGGGTGATCGAGCGGACGTGGTTGGCGTGGGTGTGCACGGCGAGGTTGACGGACCGGCGGGCGGCGATCCCGGCTACCCGCGCCACGCCGGCCAGCACCCGGGGCTGCAGCCAGTGCTGGGGCAGGCCCACCACGGCCTTGCTGGCGAGCCGGATGTCGCGGACCGAGCCGAGTTCGAGCAGCCGCAGCAGGAAGGACTCCAGGCGCGGCCAGGGCACGTTGGCGAGGTCGCCGCCGGAGAGCACCACGTCGCGCACCGAGGGGGTGCGCTTGAGGTAGTCGAGGATCTGCTCCTGGCGGTCGGCGGGGCGCAGCAGCAGCCGGGTCTTGGCCACCTGCGGGGTGGAGGTGCCGACCAGGTCCATCCGGGTGCACTGGCCGCAGTACTGGGGGCAGGTGGCGGTCAGCTCGGCCAGCACCTTGGTGGGGTAGCGGTGGGTCAGGCCCTCGACGGCCCACATCTCGGCCTCGTGCAGGGAGTCCCGTTCGGCCCGGGGGTGGCTGGGCCAGCGCGGGTGGCGGTCGGTGCGTACGGGCAGCATGTAGCGGCGCACCGGGTCGGCCAGGAAGGCGTCGGTGAAGGCGCCCGGCTCGGTCGGCGCGTCGGCGGCCATGGTGTTCAGCACCTGGGGTGGCAGCAGCACCGGCATGGTGGCGAACTGGACCTGGTCGGCGGCGAGTTCGGTGTAGACGTGGTCGGTGAGCAGGCCGCCGACGACGGCCCGCAGCTGGCGGGCGGTCCGGACGGAGTGGGCGCGCTGCCACTGGGCGTCGCGCCACTGGGCCTCGGTGACCTGGCGCCAGCCGGGCAGCCGGCGCCAGTCCGGTTCGACCAGGGGCGTCCGGGTGTACTGGTACGGCTGGCGGATCACCGGGCGGTCGGTGGGGTCGGCACGGTCGGTGTGAGAGGTGCGGTCGGTGGGGTCGGCGGGGTGGTCCACGGTGCCCTACTGGCCGGTGAGGAGGCCGGCGTGGCGGGTGCGCAGTTCGCGTTTGAGCACCTTGCCGGTCGGGCCGAGCGGGAAGTCCTCGGGCCGCAGGGCGAGTCGGACGGCGGCGAGGGCGGACAGCCCGGCGGCGGCCAGTGCCCGGTTGGCGGCGGCGCGCACCTCCTCGGCCCCGGCCCCGGCCTCGACCTCGGCCCGGCCCTCCTGCAACTGGACCACGGCGATGGGGAGTTGACCGCCTCCGGGGCCGGCCGGGACGCCCACCACCGCGCAGTCCCGGATCAGCTCGGCGCAGTCGGCCAGCAGCACCTCCTCGACCGGCAGGCTGTAGACCGGGCCGTGGACGGTGTCGATGACGTCCACCGTGCGGTCGAGGTGGTGGAAGCGGCCGTCGGCGCCGCGGCGGGCGACGTCACCGGTGAGCCAGTAGCCGGCCAGCTCGAAGCTCGCGGTCAGCCGCTCGTCGTTCCAGTAGCCGGGGGTCAGCGAGGGGGCGTCGACGGCGAGCAACCCGACCGTGCCGTCCGGGACTTCGGTGCCGTCGTGGTCCAGGACGGCGGCCCGGCGGACCACCTCCAGCGGTCGGCCCACGCAGCGGTCGTCCCGTTCGCTCTCCGGGGTGGTGACCTGGCCGAACAGGGCCATGCCCATCTCCGAGGAGCCCAGCCCGTCGATGAACTGCGAACCGGGCAGGGCGGGTTGTTCCGCCTTCTCGCGCGGCAGCAGCCAGGGGCGGACCAGTCCGGCGGGCCGCTCGCCGAGGGTGACCAGTCGGCGGATGTGCCCGTGGTGGGCGCTGTCGCCGGTGTTGAACCAGGAGTGCACCCGGGCCGCGCCGCGCACCGGCAGCTCGCCGGTGGCCAGTTCGACGAAGGTGCGCGGGAAGGAGGCGACCATGGTCGGCTGGAAGGCCTCCATCACCGGCTCGACGACGACGCGGCGCCAGTCCGACATCACCACGGTCGGCAGCCCGAGTAGCACGGCGGTGAGGAAGTAGCTGAGGCCGCCCGCGTGGGTGTGCGGCATCAGTGACATCAGCCGGTCGTACGGCTCGGCGGGGAAGCGGGTCATCCGGGGCTGCTTGCCGTCCCAGAAGCCGCGGTGCGCCAGCATGGTGGACTTGGGGGTGCCGGTGGTGCCGGAGGAGTGGATCAGCGCCACCACGTCCTCGGCGGCGTGCCGGTACGGGTGCCCGGCGGGCAGGGCGACGGCGCCGGCGTCGAAGGCCCGGACCTCGGCGGCCGGGGCGAGGAAGCGGGGCCGCCGCTGTGGGTCCTGCCGGTAGGCGGCGGCCAGCCGGGTGGTGTCGTCGGCGACCACGCCGACCACGCCGACGTGGTCCAGGTAGCGCACCAGCACGTCGTGCCGCAGCGCGTCGTTGACCAGTGCGGGGACGGCGCCGAGCGAGGTGAGCGCGAGGAAGTGCAGCAGCGGTTCCAGGCCCTCGCCGACCACCACGGCGACCGGCTCGCCGGGACGCACCCCGTTGGCGTGGTACCAGGCGGCGTAGCGGTCGCGCAGGGCGACCAGGTCGAGCAGGCTGTGGCCGCGCAGCACGACCTCACCGCGGTGGTCGGTGCGGTGGGTGAAGACGGAGGGGACGGACCGGTGCGGGTTCGCCGCGACCGCGTGGTCGAGGAAGTTGCCGGCCCCGAGGGCGGGTTCGGCCATCAGCCGCTCGCGGGCGGCGAGCGGCGCGATGGTGGTCTGCCCGCTCGGGGCGGTCTGGTCGCTCATGGGGTCTCCGGGCGTGGGGTGCCGGGCGCGCGGCCCGGTGGGGCGGGCGCCTGGGGGCGTGGTGGAGGTGAAGGTGAAGGGGGAGAGAGGGGCCGTGGGCTCAGGATCGGGCTCAGGCGCGGGCGAGGATCTCGGCGACCACCCGGTGGCCGGAGCGGACCGCGCCCTCCATCAGGCCGAAGAACGCGGTGCTGGTCTCGGTGCCGGCCCAGTGCACCCGTCGGTGCGGCCGGGTGAGCGTCGGGCCGGTGCGGATCCAGTCGCCGGGGCCGAGCAGGGCGGCGTAGCAGCCCCGGCTGTAGGGGTCGTCGAGCCAGTCGGTGATGTGGACGCCGAGCGGCTCGGGCAGCATCGGGAACAGCCGGGCGGCCTGGCCGGCGGCCTCGGCGCGCTGCCGTTCGGGGGTGAGGGCGCCGAAGCGGTGGGCCTCGGCGCCGGTGACGAAGCCGGTCAGCACGCCGATCCCCGCTGCGGGCGTTGCGCCGCCGGGGAAGTCGTCCACGGTGGAGAGCAGCGGCCCCCGGGCGTTCACCGACCAGCCGGAGAGGCCGTGTTCGCGCCAGAGCGGGGACGGGTAGACCAGGTGGACCTTGATCGCGCAGCCGCGCGCGGTGCGGTCCCCGGCGCGCGGTGCGGGCAGGGCGGGTTCGTACGCGAGGGCGTCGGCGAGCAGCGGCGGCAGCGCCAGCACCGCGACGTCGGCCCGGTGGGCGCCCCGTTCGGTGTGCACAGTCACCGACCGGTCGTCCTGGTGGACGGCCCGGACCGGCTCGCCGAGGCGCAGCCGGGCGCCCAGCGGTTCGGCCAGCCGCTCGCAGAGTTGGTGGGCGCCGCCGTCGATCCGGTCCTGCTGGGCGCCGCCGGCGAAGGCGTTGAGGTAGCGCAGGCCGCCGCCGGAGCGCAGGTAGAAGGCGAGGTGGAGGACGGAGAGGTCGGCCGGGTCGGCGGCGCACATCTCGCCGAGGAAGAGCGGGAAGAACAGCCGGGCGTCGGGGTGGGTGAGGTGCTGCTCGGCCCAGTCGGCGGCGGTGAGGGCGTCCAACCGCTCGGCGTCCGGGGTGAGCCAGGGGGCCTCGGGCCGTACCGCGTCGGTGAGTTCGGTCAGCCGCTCGAAGAGGTCGCCGAGGGCGACGGCGTCCAGCGGGGGGAACCGGCCGTCCCGGGTGGCGGGTTCGTCCCCGGCGCCGGGAGTGTCGGGACGGGCAGGGCGGTCGGGACGGGCAGGGCGGGCAGGGCTGTCGGGGCTGTCGGGGCGGTCGGGGGTGAGGGCGAAGCGGCTGGCGCCGAGCATCGTGGTGGGGGTGGTCTTGAGGCCCAAGTCCGCCGTCAGTGCGAGCAGTTCGGTGTGCCGGTCGCCGAGGTAGGCGGCGCCGGCGTCGACCCGGACGCCGGGTGCGGCCTCGATGCCGTGGGTGCGGCCGCCGACCCGGTCCCGGGCCTCCAGGACGGTGACAGCGTAGCCGTGGGCGGCCAGTCCGGTCGCGGCGGTGAGTCCGGCGAGGCCGGCGCCGACCACGACCGCGCTGCGTCTGTGGCCCTCGTTCATGCGGCGGCCGCGATCCGCCGGGCCAGGCGGGCCGGGGTGGGCGCGAACAGGAAGTCGTCGAAGGTCAGTTCCACGCCGTGGAGGCGGGCGACGGCGCTCAGCACCCGGGTGGCGACCAGCGAGTCCCCGCCCAGGTCGAAGAAGTCGGAGTCGGCGGTGACGTCCTCGCGTTCCAGGACCCGCCGGAAGACGGCGGCCAGCGCCTCCGGGGTGGCGGGGGCGGTGGGTTCGGCAGTGCGCACGGGGTCAGTGTTCACGAGGGGTCTCCTTCGATCTCGACCTGTCGGGGTGGGTCGCGTACTGCCGGTGGCAGCCGGCCCGGTCGACCTTGCCGCTCGGGGTGTGCGGCAGGGCGGGCACGAGGGTGATCCGGGCCGGTACGAGGTGGCCGGGGACCCGCTCCCGCAGGTGCTGCAGCAGTGCGCGGCCGAATTCGGGGCCGGGTGCGCGGGCGGCGGCGTGCGGGCGCGCCACCACGTACGCGACCAGGGTGGTGCGGCCCGCCTCGGTGGCGCCGGTGACGGCGGCGGCGGTGACGTCCGGGTGGGCGGTGAGGTGGGCCTCCACCTCGGCCGGGTCCACCCGGATGCCGCGGACCTTCAACTCGCCGTCCAGTCGGCCCTGGTGGGTGAGCAGCCCGTCCGGGTCGCGGGCCGTCCGGTCGCCGGTGCGGAAGTAGCGTTCGCCGTCCAGGGTGGTGAAGCGCGCCGCGGTGGCCTCGGGCAGGCCGAGGTAGCCGAGCGCGACGGACGGGCCGCCGATCAGCAACTCGCCCCGCTCGTCGAGGCGTTCGACGACGTGCGGCAGGGCGCGGCCGATCGGGGCGCGGGCGGTGCCGTCCCAGTGCCGCCCGGGGGCGAGCGGGCCGGCGAGGTCCACGGCGTGGGTGATCTGGGTGGTCTCGGTGCAGCCGTAGGTGTTCAGCAGCCTGATCCCGCCGGTCGGCAGCCGGGTCCAGTCGGCCAGCCGGGCGGGTGCGGCCGCCTCCCCGCCGATCACCAGCAGGCGGACGCAGGAGGGCAGTCGGTCGCCCGAGTCGACCAGGTGGTGGACCAGTTCGTGCCAGAAGGCGGTCGGCAGGTCCAGGACGGTGATCCGCTCGCGGTCGAGCAGCCGCAGGAACCGGGGGAAGGAGCCGCTGTGCGCGTCCCGGTCGATGACCAGGGTCGCGCCGGTGGTGAGGGTGGGGAGGATCTCCTCGAAGCTGGTGTCCCAGTTCAGCGAGGCGAACTGGAGCACCCGGTCCTCGGGGGTGAGTCCGAACAGCCGGCCCAGGGCGCGGGCGGTGGCGGTGAGGGCCCGGCGGGGGGTGAGGACGGGTTTCGGCTGCCCGGTCGAACCCGACGTGAAGAGAATGCAGGCCGGTTGTTCCGGGTCCGTCCCGGGTGGATCCCCCGGGGGGCTTCCCGGGGGGTTCCCGGCGATTTCCGGTGGTTCCGGTGACGCCACTAATCGGAGGCCGAGTCGGAGCCGGTCGCCGGAGCTTCCGGACACCGCGGTACGGCACTGCGCGGCCGCCGCCATGGCGTGTCGGCGAGCCGTCGGGAATGCCGGATCGACGGGGCAATAGGCGCCCCCGGCGGTCAGCACGCCGAGCAGTGCGACCACCGTTCCGGTCGCGTGGACGGCCGGTACGGCGACCGTGCCGGGCGCCGGTCCCAGGCCGTCGGCCAGGGTGTTCACCGACTCCAGGAGCCGGCGGTAGGTCAGGGCGCGTCCGTTGTGGACGATCGCCGGACGATGGGGATTTCGACGTGCGATATCTCTGAACACGTCGAGCAGGTCGGGGGCGACCTGGAGGGAACCGCGATTAATTGACATGCCCGCCCCAAATGCGCTGAGAACTGCTCATCCGTGCTCGGCGAACGGCGACTCTACCTCCGAACATGCGTGGCGACAATGGATGTTGAGGGTGTTCTTCCAAGGCCTCGTGGCGGAACTGTGAACCGCCCCGGGCCGGTCCGACTGTTCGGGCAAGGACGGTGTGGTTGACATGTTCTGACGTTGCATCAGTGGAGGGCGGGCGGAACGGGGAGGGCCGCCGACCGATCCGTGCGCGGTACTTGCCCGACCGCCCTCCGGTTCGCTTGACTACGCCCGGAACGGAGGCGGCCGATGCTCGACTACGACGCCGAGGCGCGCGACTACGACGCCTCGCGCGGCGGCGAACCACGGGCCCGGGTCGCCGCGGCGGCCGTCGAACGGCTGCTGCCGGTCGGTGCGCGGGTGGTGCTGGACGTCGCCTGCGGCACGGGCATCGTCACCGCCCGGCTGCTCCGGCCCGGCCGGACCGTCCTGGGCGCCGACCGCTCACCCGGGATGCTGCGGCTCGCGGCGCGCCGGCTGCCCGGCGCCGTGCTGTGCGCGGACGCCGCGCAACTGCCGCTGCGCGCGGGCTCGGTGGACGCCGTGCTGCTGGTCTGGCTGCTCCACCTGCTGCCCGACGCCGCGCCCGTGCTGGCGGAGGCCCGCCGGGTGCTGCGCCCGGGCGGGGTGCTGGTCACCACGGCGGACAAGAACGACGCGTACTTCACCGCGCCGAGCGACCTCGCCGAGGCCACCGCCGCACTGCGCCGCCGCCACGCCCCGCGGGCGACGGACGCCGCCGACCTGCTGACCGCCCGGGCCACCGCGCTCGGCCTGCGTCCCGTGGGCGAGACGTCGTTCCCCGGCCTCGGCCAGGGACGCAGCCCCCGGGCCTGGCGGGAGGCCGCCGAGCGCGGCCGGCTCCCGTGGTGCCGGGAGCCCGCGGAACTCGCCGCCACGGTACGGGCGTTGGCGGCCCTGCCGGACCAGGACGCCCCGCGCCCCGACCCGCGCTACCGCCTGCTCGCCTTCCGCGGCTGAGGGTCCTGCCACCACCCGAGCACGGAACGCCCCGAGGAGTTCACCGAACACCTGCCGGGCTTCCTGGCCGCGCCGCCCGCCCGCTGGGCGCAGCGCGTAGGGGCGGTGCGGGGCAGCGCGGGGGAGTGCGGCTTCAGTGCGGATCGCCCGCGATCCGGCCCGCCAGGGCCCGTACCGTGGGCGGCAGTTCACGCAGCCGGACGGCGAGCAGCGGCACCGCCAGGCCGAGGTAGACCCCGCTCAGGACCAGCCGGGCGGACTCGCCGGGCAGGGCGAACTGCGCGACGAAGAGGACGAACAGCAGCCCGGCCTTCCACGGCTGGAAGCGCAGGTCCAGCAGGAGGACGACGGCGAGGACGGTCTGCGCGGCGGTCAGCAGCACCTCGTCCACCTGGCGTTCGACCAGCGGGAGCGAGGCCGGGCCGCCGCCCAGCAGGTGGGCGAGCGGGAGGCAGCCGATCAGCAGGCTCCACTGGTTGACCTTGCTGGAGAGCAGCGCGCCCAGCCCGTCGTCGCCGCGCAGCCGCCAGGCGAAGACCACCGCGACGATCAGTTCGGGGGCCTCGGAGGCCAGCGGGGCCAGCCACTGCACCAGCAGGAAGCGGTCGATGCCGAGCGAGGACCCGGCGTCGACCAGTGAGGTGGCGAAGGGCTCGGCGCAGGCGAAGACCACGGCCGCGGCCGCGACGAACACCAGCACCGTGACGGCCTGCCGGCGGCGGGCCGGCAGCAGCGCCAACCGGGCCGGGACGCCGAGGAGTTCCTCCTCGTCGGTCTCGCTGCAGCGGCTGATCCGGAACAGGTAGTAGGCGTACCAGGCGATCAGCACCACCGACAGCGCCCAGGAGATCTGCCGGGTCGCCGGCATCACGAAGGCCACCAGGGCGGCGGCGCCCAGGAAGGCGGTGTCGATCCGGCGGTGCTCGCGCAGGGTGATCCCCGGCGCGGCGCCCCGGCGACGGGCGGCGAAGTACCCGGCCAGGGCCA
Organism: Kitasatospora sp. NPDC096077; assembly: GCF_040303245.1. Taxonomy (NCBI): domain Bacteria; kingdom Bacillati; phylum Actinomycetota; class Actinomycetes; order Kitasatosporales; family Streptomycetaceae; genus Kitasatospora; species Kitasatospora sp. NPDC096077. The sequence continues at coordinate 80,114 of NZ_JBEOSV010000011.1, forward strand.
CCAGCGGCCAGCCGATGCCGACCAGCAGCCGGTTGGCGCCGGTCATGTTGGCGGCCGCGTAGGCGGCGTACTCGGGGCGGGTGCCGGCCGTGTAGGCGAACCAGAGGTCGACGGCGTACTCGGGCAGGACGGCGATGAAGGCGAGCAGGGCCAGCGCGAGCGGACCGGAGATGTCCGCCCGGGCCGTCTCCGCCGCCCACATCAGCAGCAGCGCCGCCGACAGCACGCCCAGGCCGAACAGCAGCATGGCCGGCACCGGTGCGGGGTGGATCCCGGCCAGCCGCAGCACCACGGCGGGCAGCGCGCCGGCCGCGGCCACGGCCAGCCGCAGGGCCGTCACCGGCCCGCTGGGCGGCGGCGCGGACGGGACCTCGGCGGTGCCCGGGGGCGGGGCGGCGGTCGCGGGTGACTCGTGGGCCATCGGCCGTCCTCGTACTCGTGCTCGGCTGGCTCCACCGCCGGCCGCCGGGCGTGGCGGCAGGCGGGAAGGGGAACGCGAGCAGGCTAGGGGCGGCCCGGCCCGGGGCCGGGAGCGCGGCGCGGCGGCGGTGGCGGAGTTCCCCCGTACGGCGGCGGGCGGCTCCGGGAGCCGCGCGGGCGGGTCAGGGGCTCGTGCGGGCGGGTCGGGGGCTCGCGCGGGTGGGTTCAGTGGCTCACCCGGGCGGTTCAGCGGCCCAGTGGGGCCTCCCACACCAGCCGGGTCCCGCCGGCCTCACCGCCGCCCGCGCTCCCTGCGGAGCCGTCCGCGCCGCCCGCAGAGCCGTCCGCCGGGCCGTGGGTGAAGACCCCGCCGACCCGTTCGGCGCGCTCGGCGAGGTTGCGCAACCCGCTGCGCCGCCCGCCCTCGGGGATGCCCACCCCGTCGTCCGTGACGGTGAGCACCACCCGCCCGGCCAGCGCCCGCAGGGTGACCTCGACCCGGGTCGCCCGGGCGTGCCGGGCGGCGTTGCTGAGGGCCTCCGCCAGTACCGCGACCACGTGCTCGGCGAGTTCCTGCGGCACGTCGGTGTCCAGCAGGCCCTCCATGCTCAGCCGCGGTGCGAGGCCGAGCGGGCCCTGCGCCTCGGTGACGACCCGGGTGGCGCGGGCGCGCAGTCCGCGGTCGGGTTCGCTGTGGGCGCGCAGGCCGAAGATGGTCGAGCGGATGATCTTGATGGTCTCGTCCAGGTCCGCCACCGCGCGGGCGACCCGGTCGGCGGCGGCCGGGCTCTCGATCAGCCGGCCCGCGCTCTGCAGCGTCATCCCGGTGGCGAACAGCCGCTGGATGGCCAGGTCGTGCAGGTCCCGGGCGATCCGGTCGCGGTCCTCCAGCAGGTTCAACTGCTCGGCGTCGCGCCGTCGTTCGGCCAGTTCCAGGGCCAGCGCGGCCTGGTCGGCGAAGCCCAGCAGCGGGCCGGTCTCCTCCGGCCCGAAGGCCGGCCGCCCCTGCGCCCGGGCCAGCAGCAGCACGCCGCGCCCGTACCCGGGACCGGTGCCCAGCGGCACCGCGACGGCCGGGCCCAGCCCGTCGAAGCGGCCCGCCGGACCGGCCGGGAAGCGCGGGTCGCAGGCCAGGTCGTCACTGGTGGCGGGCGAGCCGGAGGAGTACGCGGCGCCGGAGAGGGTGCCGTCCACCGGCACCGTCACGCCCAGCCGCGCGGACGTCTCGGCGCCGAGCGCGACCTCCACCGCCAGCTCCTCGGCCCGCTCCTCCGGGCCGGCCAGCGCCACCGAGACGTCCGCCAGCTCGGCGCCGGCGATCTCCCGGGCCCGACGGGCGATCAGCTCCACCACCTCCAGGCGCGGGGCGCCGGACAGCAGGCTGCGGGTGATCTCGGTGCTGGCCCGCAGCCAGCGCTGGCGCAGCTGCGCCTCCTCGTACAGCCGGGCGTTGTCGATGGCGACCCCGGCGGCGACCGCCAGGGTGGAGATCACCGCCTCGTCGTCCTCGTCGAAGTCCAGCCCGCCGCGCTTGTCGGTCAGGTAGAGGTTGCCGAACACCTCGCCGTGCACCCGCACCGGCACCCCCAGGAAGGTGTGCATCGGCGGGTGGTCGGGCGGGAAGCCGGCCGAGGCCGGGTGCTCGGAGAGCACCGGGCAGCGCAGCGGCTGCGGGTGGCGGATCAGTTCGCCGAGGATGCCCCGGCCGGAGGGCGGCGGGCCGATCTCCGCGATCTCGCCCTCGGACAGACCGACCGTCAGGAACTGCGACAGGGTGTGCCCGTCCGGCCCGATCACGCCCAGCGCGCCGTAGCGGGCGTCCACCAGGTCGACGGCGGCCTCGACGATCCGGTGCAGCGCCTGGGCGAGGTCCAGTTCGCGGCCGACCGCGAGCACCGCCTCCAGCAGGCTGTGCACCCGGTTCTGCGTCCCGCGCGCCGCGTCGATCCGCCACTGGAGCTCCTCCAGCAGCTCGTCCAGGCGCAGTCGGGGCATCCGCGCGCCGCCGCCCGCCGCGCTGCCGTCCGCTCCGCCCACCGCTGTCCTCCTCGTCCGCCCGCTTGCCCGGCCGGGCGGCGCGGGGCCGTCCGACCAGCGGGAATGCTGTGTCCTCACGGTAGTGCCCGGGTGTCGGCGGGGTGCAGGGCGGGGTCGCCCGTAGGGTGCCCGGGGGCGGGTCTTTCGTCCCGTGCGCGCAGGGCTTGCGGCCTCTGGCGCCGGGTCGCCGGCGGGGGGCAGGGTGAGGGGCGGAGCAGTACGGACGGGGCGTCAGGGCGCACCGTCGCCGGAGCCGGACCAGTGGCCGAACCAGTGGAGGAACTCTCATGACGTCAACCGTTGTGGCCGGGGTCGACGGCTCTGCGGCGAGCACCGTCGCCGCCCGTTGGGCCGCCGGTGAGGCGCTGCGGCGCGGGGCCCCGCTGCGGCTGGTGCACGCCTGGCCGTGGCTGACCGACGGGGTGTCCTCCTTCGCCGAGCCCGACGACCTGCCGGCCGCCGCCCAGCGCACCCTGGCCGAGGCCGCCGACGCGGTCCGCGCGGACCACCCGGACCTGGCCGTGCACACCGACGCCGTCCTGGACGCCCCGGTGGACGGGCTGGTCGCGGCCGCGGCGGACGCCGGTCTGCTGGTGCTCGGCTCGCGCGGGCACGGCGGCTTCGCCGGGCTGCTGCTGGGCTCGGTCAGCATGGCGGTGGCCGGGCGCAGCGAGGTGCCGGTGGTCGTGGTGCGGGAGGCGGGCGCCGCCGGTTCCCCGGGTTCCCCGGGCGCCGGTGAGGTGGTGGTCGGGGTCGACGCCCACGCCCCCGAGGAGGAGGTGCTGGACTTCGCCTTCCGCGCGGCCGCCCTGCGCGGCGCCCGGCTCCGGGCCGTCCACGGCTGGGACCTGCCCCCGCTGTTCGGCTACGCGGGCGGCGCCGTCCCGGCCGGTGAGGTCGCCCAACTGGAGGACCTGGAGGCGAAGCTGCTGTCGCTCGCCCTGGCCGGGCCGCGCGAGCGGCACCCGGAGGTCGCGGTGGTCGAGGACGTCCGCCTGGGCGCGGCCCGCGGCCTGGTCGAGTCCTCGGCCGGGGCCGCCCTGGTGGTCGTCGGCCGGCGCCGCCGCCCGGTCGAGTTCGGACCCCGGCTCGGCCGGGTCGCCCACGCGGCGCTGCACCACGCCGAGGCGCCGGTGGCGGTCGTCCCGCACGGGTGACGGGCCCCGCAGCGTTTCGGCCCGGCCTCGGGGACCCCCCGCGGCCGGGCCGAAACGGTTCAGCTCAGCTCAGCGCGACTCGGCGCGGCTCAGCGCGGCCGGTCGGCCGGCGTGCGGACCACGGCGGTGAGCTGCAGGGGCGGGCTGTGGCGGAAAGTGAGGGTGAAGGCCACCTGCTGGCCGGGCCGCAACGGGGGCGGGGCGGCGATCATCAGGTCGGCGTCCTCCGGTGACATCGCCAGTTCGCCCCGGCCGGGCACGGGCAGCGCGGCGACCGGTTCCCAGCGGCCGGCCGAGCCCTGGTGCAGGTGCCGCTTGAGGGTGATCGGCCCGCCGAACTCCCAGCTGGCGCCGGTGAGTTCGTCCGGCACGTCGCCCGGGTTGCGGACCGTGAAGAAGGCCGCGGTGGCCGGGGCCGCGCCCGCCGTGGGCAGCAGCATCCAGCCGTTGTCGGCCACCACCGGGCGGGGGCGTCCGGCGCCGCCGACCGCCGTCCAGCCGGTGAGCAGGGCCAGCGCGAGCACCGCCGCGCCGACCGGCGGGCCGACCACCCTGAGCCGCTCGGCCGTCCCGAGCCGCTCGGCCCACGCCGTCGCCGGGCCGGCCGCCTTGAGTCGCTTGCCCGCCCTCATCGCCGGGCCCCCTTCCGCTGGCCGCGCCCCGGTTCCCAGGTGCGCAGTCGCAGGCTGTTGCCCACCACCAGCAGGGAGCTGAGCGACATCGCGACCGCCGCCAGCATCGGGTTCAGCAGTCCGACGGCCGCCAGCGGGATCAGCACCAGGTTGTAGCCGAAGGCCCAGAGCAGGTTGGCCCGGATGGTGGCGAGGGTCTGCCGAGCCAGCCGTACGGCGTCCACCACCGCCTCGATCTCGCCGCGGACCAGGGTCAGTCCGGCGGCGCCGATCGCGGCGTCGCTGCCGGAGGCCAGCGCCACCCCGAGGTCGGCCGAGGCCAGGGCGACCGCGTCGTTGACGCCGTCGCCGACCACCGCCACCGTCCGTCCGGCGGCGCGCAGTTCGGCCACCACCTCGGCCTTGCGCTCGGGCGAGGCTGACGAGTGGACCTGCTCGATGCCCAGTTCGGCGGCCACCGCCCGGGCCGCGCCGGGGCCGTCGCCGGTCAGCAGGACGGTCTCCAGGCCCATCCCGCGCAGCCGGTGGAGGGCCCGCCAACTGCCGGAGCGCAGGGTGTCGCCGACCGCCAGCACGGCTGCGGCCCGCCCGTCCAGCTCCACCAGGACGGCGCTGCGGCCGGCCGCTCCGGCCGCCGCCACCGCCGCGTCGAGTGCGGGGGGCAGTTCGGCGCCGTCCGGCCGGACGGCCCGGACCGCCCGGCCCTCGACCGTGCCGGACACCCCGAGGCCGGTCGTGGCGGCGAAGCCGTCCACCGGGGGCAGGGCCCCGCAGCGCTCCCGGGCGGCGGCCGCGACGGCCCGTCCGATCGGGTGCTCCGAGCGGTGCTCGACCGCGCCCGCCAGCCGCAGCACCTCCTGCTCCGCACCGTCCTCGGCGACGGTCACCGCCGTCAGCTCCATCCGGCCGGTGGTCAGCGTGCCGGTCTTGTCGACCACCACGGTGTCCACCCGGCGCAGGCTCTCCAACACCTCCGGTCCGCGTACCAGCACGCCCAGTTCGGCGCCCCGGCCGGTGGCCGCCAGCAGCGCCGTCGGGGTGGCCAGGCCGAGCGCGCACGGGCAGGCCACCACCAGTACGGCGACCGCCGCCGTCACCGCCGCCTGCGGGGCCGCGCCCGCGCCCAGCCAGAAGCCCAGCACGCTCACCGCGACCGTCAGCACGCACGGGACGAACACCCCGGCCACCGCGTCCGCCAGCCGCTGCGCCCGGGCCTTGCCGGCCTGGGCGTCGGCCACCAGGGCGGTGATCCGGGCCAGTTGGGTGTCCGCGCCGACCGCCGTGGCCCGGACCACCAGCGCGCCGCCGACGTTCACCGTCGCCCCGGCGACCCGGTCCCCGGGGCCGACCTCGACCGGCACGCTCTCCCCGGTCAGCAGACTCAGGTCGAGTGCCGAACCCCCTTCGAGCACCACCCCGTCGGTGGCCACCCGTTCCCCCGGTCGCACCACGAACTCCTGCCCGGGCAGCAGGAGTTCGATCGGTATCAGCCGTTCCTCGCCGTCCTCCGCCCGGACGCACACCTGCTTGGCACCCAGCTCGGCGAGCGCCCGCAGCGCGGAGCCGCTGCGGCGGCGCACCCGGCCCTCCAGCAGTCGCCCGGCCAGCACGAACAGCGGTACGCCGACCGCCGCCTCCAGGTACACGTGCGCGGCGCCGCCGCCGTCGGCGGTCAGCGAGAACGGCATCCGCATGCCCAACTGCCCGGCGCCACCGAGGAACAGGGCGTACGCGGACCAGCCGAAGGAGGCCAGGACGCCCAGGCTGACCAGGGTGTCCATGGTCGCCGCGGCGTGCCGCAGCCCCTGCCCGGCCCGCCGGTGGAAGCCCGCCGAACCCCAGGTCACCACCGGGACGGCCAGTCCGAAGCAGACCCACTGCCAGCCGGTGAACTGCAGCCCGGGCACCATCGACAGCACCAGCACCGGGACGGCCAGCAGCGCCGTCACCAGCAGCCGCCACCGCTCGTCCGGCTCCTCGGCGGCGATCCCGGCGGGCACCCCGGCCGGTGCCAACTCGGCGGTGTAACCGGCCCGTTCGACCGCCGCGACCAGCTCGGCGGCGGACACCCCGGCGGGGTGCAGCACCCGGGCCCGGCCGGTCGCCAGGTTCACCCCGGCCGTCACCCCGTCGATCCGGCCCAGCCGCTTCTCGACCCGGCCCACGCAGGCGGCGCAGGTCATCCCGCCGACCGCCAGGTCGGTGGACACCAGCGCGTCGGCGTCCGCTCCCGCGACCGGGCTCACCGCATGCCGCCCATGTCGTGCCCACCCATGCCGGGCGAGGACCCGCCGCCCCGGCTCGGCGTCAGCCCCGGCGCCACCGGCCCGGCCTGCCGCCCCACCGCGTACGCCACCACGAACACCACCACCAGCAGCAGGACGAACCCCGCCAGCACACTCAACGGCCGGACACCCGGCGACTTCGCATTCACCCCCCACCAGTCGGACGGCCGGAACGGTTGGTTCCCGTGCGGCCGGAGTCGTCCGGAGTGGTGCTCGTCACTCCCCACCGGCCCCGGCCGTTCGACGTCGTACGATCGCTGCGCGTGCCGATCACCGGCACGGACGACGGACATCCGGGGGGATGATCATGAAGCGGACGAAGACGCGCGCCCTGACCATGGCGGCCGGGGTGCTGGGGGTGTCGGTGACGCTGCTCGGGACGGCGTCGGCGCAGCCGACCGACGGGTCCGGCCCGGACGAGCCGTTCGGCCACCTGGGGACGGGCCAGATCCTGCCGCCGACCCCGGACGAGGACACCATGTTCTCGATCGCGGACTGGGTCGGGAACGGCGGCGCGGTGACCGCCTCGGCGATCGAGACGCTGCCGATCTCCGTCACCGTCGGCTGCCGGGGCGGCGGTTCGGTGCGGGTGCACGTCGGCGGCCAGGCCCCGGCCGACTTCACGGTGCAGTGCCCGGTTGGCTCCGTGGGCGTCGGCTCGGTGGAGATCCCCGCCCGTCCGGGCCGGGATTTCCAGTTCACCGTGCACGCCTCGGACCCGTCGATCCACTGGGGCATCAACGCCCTCCAGATCCGGCCCGTCCACCAGGACTGAGCCGGCTCAGGACCGGACGCTCCGCGGCCCCGTCACGGACGCGCCCAACGTGCCCACCCGGCCGCGGAGTTCACGGTCGGCGGTGACCACCACGCAGGCCCGCGCCGGGTGTTCGGCGCGGGCCTCGCGGACCAGCTCCACGATCCGGTCGTCGCCGCTGCCGGCCGCCGACACCACCTTGACCCCGGGCACGCCACTCACGCCCCGGGCCGCGCCCTCGACCACCAGCACCACCTCCAGCGGGCCGGGGTGCTCCGGCACGCCCCGGGCGGCGACCGCCACCAGCGCGTCCCGCAGCCGTTCGGCGGCGCCCCGCCGGTCCCGCCACCAGCCGTCCGGCACCGAGCCCACCACGTTCGCGCCGTCCACCACCAGCAGGGCCGGCGGCGCCGCCTCGTCCTGTTCCATGACCGCCAAGCCTGCCACGGCGAAGGGGCGGGCTCACTCCGCCCAGTCGGAGCCCCGGATGACCTCGACGAAGTCGCCGCGCTCGAAGCCGGGGACGAAGTGCGCCAGCACATCGGCCTTGACGTTGCCGAAGGTGCTGTCCGGGCGGTTCCGGATGCCCTCGGTGAACGCGGCCAGGATCCGGTTCTTGAAGTCGGGCCGGGGGTGGGCGGCGACCACGGCGGCCCGCTGCTCGGCGCTGACGGCGTGGTAGCCGAGGCCCAGCACGTCGAGTTCCACGCCACGGGTGACCAGGGCGATCTCCGGCGCCATGTGCAGCGGGATCTCCGGGGTGGTGTGCAGGGCGATCGCGGTCCACACCCGCTGGGCCGGCTCGTCGGCGATCCCGTGGGCGGTCAGGAAGCGGCGGGCCTCGTCCGCGCCGTCGATCTCGAACCGCTGATCGGTGCGGCCGTAGCGCCCGGTGAGCCCGAGGTCGTGGAACATCGCCCCGACGTAGAGCAGCTCCGGGTCGTACGCCAGGCCCTGTTCGGCGCCGCGCAGCGCCCCGAACAGGTACACCCGGCGCGAGTGGTCGAAGATCAGCGGCGAGGCCGCGTCCCGGACCAGCTCGGTGGCCTCCCGGGCCAGGGCGCTGTCCGGGATCCGTACGCCGGCGACGGTCTCGGTGGTTCCGGTGGTCATGTCGTGTTCTCCTTCGGGAGCCGATCGGTGGACTCCTCCACCGTCGCCCGGCCGGGTAGGCTGGCGCCATGTCCGTACAGACCTCCACCCCTCGGATCCGGACATGACGCGCCGGGTCGCTTTCCTCGTGTTCGACGGCGTGACCCTGCTGGACGTCAGCGGCCCGCTGGAGGTGCTCCACGAGTCCGGGCGGCTCGGCCACCCGTACGCGACGGTGCTGGTGTCCCCGTCCGGCGGCACCGTCACCGCCTCCAACGGCGTGGCGCTGGCCGCCACCGCCGCACCGGAGGACGTGGGGCCGCTGGACACCCTGGTGGTCGCCGGCGCCGACCACCTCGCCGCCGAGGGCCCGGACGGCGGACCGGACGAAGCCCTGCTCGCCGCCGCGCGGAGCCTGGCCGAACGGGCGCAGCGGGTCGCCTCGGTGTGCAGCGGCGCCTTCGTGCTGGCCGCGCTGGGCCTGCTGGACGGCCGCCGCGCCACCACCCACTGGCGGCACGCCCGGGCCCTCGAACTGCGCCACCCCCGGGTCCGGGTCGAACCCGACGCCCTGCACGTGCGGGACGGGCGCTACCACACCAGCGCGGGCATCAGTGCGGGCATCGACCTCGCCCTCGCGCTGGTCGAACACGACCACGGGCCCGACACCGCCCGGGAGATCGCCCGCGAACTGGTCGTCTTCATGCAGCGCCCGGGCGGCCAGTCCCAGTTCTCCACCGCGCTGGCCACCCCGCCGGCCCGCGGCGAGCTGCTGCGCACCCTCACCGACGCCGTGCTCGCCGACCCGGCCGCCGACCACAGCCTGCCCGCGATGGCCGCCACCGCCGCCGTCAGCACCCGCCACCTGACCCGGCTCTTCCAGGCCGAACTGCACACCACCCCGGCCCGCTGGGTCGAGCGGGTCCGCCTGGACCGCGCCCAGCAGCTGCTGCTGGACGGGCACAGCATCACCGCCACCGCCCGGCACAGCGGCCTGGGCAGCGACGAGACCCTGCGCCGCGCCTTCGCCCGCCACCTGGGCACCACCCCCACCGAGTACCGCCGCCGGTTCGGCAGTACCGGCACCCCGGGCGCCCCCGGCACCGACTGACCGCCCCCGGCCGTCCGGGCTTCCGGCCGCCCGGGGCTCAGCCGAACCGGCGACCCCGGCGGCATGTCCGGCGCCGCCTGCCGGGGGCCCGTCCGGGGGACGGGTAGGCAACGGGCCCATGGAGACACGCATCGACGAGATCGCCGAGCGGATCTACCGGGTGTCGACCCACGTCCCGGAGATCGCCCCGCCCGCCGGATTCACGTTCAACCAGTTCCTGGTCGACGCCGAGGAGCCGCTGCTCTTCCACACCGGGATGCGGCAGCTGTTCCCGGTGGTGTCGGAGGCGATCAGCCGGGTGCTGCCGCTGGAGCGGTTGCGCTGGGTCACCTTCGGGCACGTCGAGGCGGACGAGTGCGGGGCGATGAACGAGTTCCTGGCGGCCGCCCCGCACGCCCGGGTGGCACACAACACGCTGGGCTGCCTGGTCTCGTTGAACGACCTCGCGGACCGCCCGCCGGTGCCGATGGACGACGGCGAGGTGCTGGACCTCGGCGGGCGGCAGGTGCGCCGGCGGCTGCGCAACATCAACACCCCGCACGTGCCGCACGGTTGGGAGGCGCGGGTGCTGTTCGAGGAGCAGACCGGCACCCTGTTCTGCGGGGACCTGTTCACCCACCTCGGCAACGGTCCGGCCGTGACCGAGGCCGACCTGGTCGAGGCCGCCCTGGAGTCCGAGCGGCTGTTCCGCCAGACCTCCTGCCTGACCGCGGCCGCCACCACGCTGCGCGCCCTGGCCGATCTGCGGCCGCGCACCCTGGCGGTGATGCACGGCTCCTCGTACCGGGGCGACGGCGCGGCCGCGCTGACCGCCCTGGCGGACGCGCTGGAGGAACGGTTCGGCCCGGAGTCGGAGTTCGTCGGCGTGCCGAGCGTGCTGGCGGACCCGCACCCCTGAGGTCCGTCAGGGCGGGTCAGGCGAGGGTGATCCGGATGCCGACCGTGCCGCGCTCGCCGCGGCGCAGCCGGCTGCCGAGCAGGGTGAGCACGCCGAGCAGCCCGTACTTCTGGCGCAGCAGGGTGCGGTAGGCGGCGGTGCGCTCGGGGGAGAGGAGCTCGGCGGTGGCCGGGTACTGCTCGCCGGTCGGGCGGCCCTTGACGTCGCAGGGGCCGACCAGGACGTCGGCGCGGTTGCGGATCCGCTTGACCTTCCAGGAGTCCGCGACGGTCCAGACGCCGAGGGCCTCGCCGTCGCGGACCACCCACACCGGGGTGGGCACCGGGGTGCCGTCCTTCTTGTAGGTGGTGACGAGCAGGTAGCTGCCGGCGGAGAGGCTGACGATCCGGGCGAGCCGGTCCGGGGCGGCGGGGTCGGGCGTGGTCATGATCGGAATTCTAGGGCCTCGGGTCCGCCGCCCCGGCGGGTCACGGGCGGCGGCGGGGGCGGACGGTGCGCAGCAGGGCGCGGGCGCGGCGGGTGAGCCGCCGGTGGCTGCGACCGCCGACGCCGGTGGATCCGATCGCGGAGGTGCCGCCGACGCCGGTGGATCCGCTGCCGGTCGGGCCGCCGGTGGCCGTGGCCGTGGTGGGGGCCGGACGGGCGGCGAGGGCCGCGGTGCGGCGGCGGGCGGCGGTGCGGGCGGTGCCCCAGACGGCGAGGCCGGTGGCGACCGCGGCGCCGGTCCACAGCGCGGGCGTCAGAGCGGAGTCGTCGCCGCTGATGGTCGGCGGACGGGACCAGGGCGGCAGCCCGGCGTCGAGGTCGGCGGCGGCCCGGGGGTCGCCGCCGAGCGGGGCGCCCGCGGCACCGGCGGCGCCGGGGTCACCGGGGCCGCCGGTGGCCTTCGGGGCGCCGAGGTCCTCGACCAGCTGCCCGACCGGCTGGACCTTGCCCGCGGCCGCGAAGCCCCAGTCGAGCAGGCTGGCGGCCTCGTCGTAGACCTTGACCTGCGCCTCGGGGTGCATCACGGTGACCAGCAGGGTGCGGCCGTTCCGTTCGGCGGCGCCGGTGAAGGTGGCGCCCGCGTTGGTGGTGTAGCCGTTCTTGACGCCGATCAGGCCGGGGTACTTGCCGAGCAGCCGGTCGGTGTTGGCGATGTCGAAGGCGGTGCGCTGCCCGGTGGTCTTGTCCAGGCCGCCGGGGAACCGGGCGGTGCGGGTGGCGCAGTAGGAGCGGAAGTCGGCGTTGCGCAGGCCGGCCCGGGCGAACAGGGTGAGGTCGTACGCGGAGGAGACCTGGCCGTCCATGTCGTAGCCGTCGGGGGAGACGACCTTGGTGTCCTGGGCCTGGAGCGAGCGGGCGCGGGCCTGCATCTCGCCGACGGTCTGCTGGACGCCGCCGTTCATGTGCGCCAGGACGTGCACGGCGTCGTTGCCGGAGCTGAGGAAGACGCCCCGCCAGAGGTCCTCGACCCGGTACGGCAGGTTCTCCTTGACGCCGACCAGGCTGCTGCCGACGCCCAGGTTGGCGAGTTCGGCCGGGGCGACCTGGTGCTCGGTGGACCGGTCGAACTTGGGCAGCACGGTGTCCGCGAACAGCATCTTGAGGGTGCTGGCCGGGGGCAGCGGCTGGTGGGCGTTGCGGGCGGCGAGCACCTCGCCGGTGCCGGCGTCGGCGATCAGCCAGGAGCGGCCGGTGAGTTCGGTGGGGAGGGCGGGGGCCCCGGCGAGCGGCGCGACCTGGACGGCCGGGCGGCCGAGCCGCTCCCCGCCGACGGTGGAGGCGGCGTCCTGGGCGAGGGCCGCCGGGGCTCCGGCGGCGAGCACCAGGGCGGAGGCGGCGGTGGCGGCCGCGATCCTGGCGACGGACGGGGACTGCTGCGACTTCTGCGGCACGCGGTCCCGCGGCACGCGTTTCTGCTGCACACGCTTTGACTGCACACGGCGAACGTACCGGCGGGGCCGCGGGGCCGCCGTGCGCTGCTGCTCCGTCCGGAGTTCGGGACCCGGCGAGGCCGGGGCCCACCCGCGGCCGCCCGGGTCGCGACTTTGGTGGGCCCGGGTCGCGCCGAAAGTCGGTTGGGCGGGCGGCGCCGGTTTCCTAGGCTCGGGGGCATGAAGACCCTGCTCGGCTACCTCGGTTTCGTGCTGATCCTGGGCGGCGGTTCCGGCCTGCTGGCCGACCGGCTCGGGGGCTTCCGGCTGTTCGGGTTCGTCCGGTTCCTGGTGCCGGACGGCCATGAGACCGTCGGGTACGTCGTCCTGCTGGTGCTCGGCGTGCTGTTGTCGATCCCGGCCGCCCGCCGGGGCTGACCCCTCCGGACGGAGGGCCCGGCCGGGCGGTCCGATCGACCGGTCCGACCGGTCCGACCGGTCCGACCGGTCAGGCCGTCGCGCTGCTCGCCGCGATCCCGTCCAGCAGCACCGCGAGCCCGCTCCGGAAGGCCTCCCGACCGCTCTCCTCCGGCGCGCCGCCGCCGCCGGCGCTCTGCAGGGCGGTCAGCAGCGGGAAGCGCTGCGCGAAGTCCGGTGCCAGTTCGGCGAGTCGGGCGGACCGCGTGTGCCACCACTCCTCGTCCGCGACGCCGGTGGCGGCCGCCGCGCCGCGCGCGTCGGCGGTGGTGGCGGCCATGCCGCGGACGTACTGCCAGAGCGCGGCGACCGCCCCGCGGAGCCGTTCCGGTGCCAGCCCGGCCGGCCGCAGGGCGCTCAACAGGTGCTCCATCGCGGCGAGTTCGGCCGGGCCGAGGACGGGCCGGGCCTGCGAGACCTGGAGCACCCAGGGGTGGCGCAGGTAGCAGGCGGACAACTCCTCGGCCCAGGCGGTGACGGCGTCCCGCCAGTGGTCCGACGGTGCCGGTCGGGCCGGGAGTTCGGCGAGCACCCGGTCGTGCATCAGGTCGAGCAGTTCGGCCTTGCCGGGGACGTAGGTGTAGAGCGCCATCGCGGTGCGGCCGAGCCGTTCGCCGACGGCGCGCATCGACAGCGCCGCCATTCCCTCGGCGTCGGCGACCGCGATCCCGGCGGAGACGATCGTGTCCGTACTCAGCCCGGGCTTGGGGCCGCTGCGTCCGGTGCGTCCGCCGCGCCCGGTGGGCGGTTCGTCGGGTCGGCCCCAGAGCAGGGCGAGGGAACGGTGGGCGTCCCCCTGTCCGGCGTAGACGGTCATCCCGGCATCTCCTTATGGCGTAAAGTATCCTCGCGGCAGCAACTCTTTATGCCGTAAGGTATCAGCATTCCGCAGTGAAGGGGTTTCGCGATGACACTGCCCGTCACCCGTCTCCAGGTGGTAGCGGTCGACCGGATCACGCCGCGCACCGCCCGGGTCGCCTTCGAGGCCGAGGAACTGGCCGACACCGTGGGCACCGCGCCCGACCAGCAGCTCAAGCTCTGCTTCCCGCGCCCCGGTCAGCGCGAGCCGCTGCTGCCCGCCGGACAGGACGACCCGATGGGCTGGTACCAGGCCTACCTGGCGATCCCCGAGGCCGAGCGCCCGGTGCTGCGCAGCTTCACCCTGCGCCGCCGGCACCCCGGCACCCGGCGGATCGAGATCGACTTCGTGCTGCACGGCGACGCCGGCCCGGCCGCCGCCTGGGCGCTGCGGGCCGCGCCGGGGGACCGGCTCGGGATGGTCGGCCCCTCCGCGCTGTACGCCCCGGCGGTCCCGTTCGCCGAGGCCGGGAAGGACGCCGACTGGCTGCTGCTGGCCGGTGACGAGACCGCGCTGCCGGCCGTCGCGACGCTGCTGGAGGCGCTGCCGGAGGGGGAGCGGGCGTACGTCTGGATCGAGGTCGCGGACCGGGCGGAGCGTCAGGAGCTGACCAGCCGCGCCGAGCTGGAGGTGCGCTGGCTGTACCGGGACGGCGCCGCGCCGGGCAGCCTGCTGGTCGAGGAGTTCCGGGACACCGTGCTGCCGGGCGGCGAGCCCCTGGTCTGGCTGGCCGGGGAGGCCGGGGCGGTGCGGGCGGTGCGCCGGTTCCTGATCGAGGGGGAGGGGGTGCCGAAGGAGAACATCGACTTCACCGGGTACTGGCGCCACCGGCTCGGCCAGGACGACGCGCCGACCGAGGAGGACCTGGCGGACGCCCGGGAGCGGTTGGCGTCCTCCTCCTGAACGTGCGCGTCGCTGAAGCCCGGAAACCGTCCCGGGCGCCCGTGAACTCTCCGGGCGTCCGGGACGTTCTGCATGCCGTGCGCCTCGGCGCGAGCCCCGCCGTGCGCTGTTTCGACCGCGATCGACGGGGAAGAAGGGTCGCGATGTCGACAAGTTGTCAGCAGTTGGCGATGTTCCGCCGGTGGCCAGTGTTCGCCACGTCGGTCTTTGCAGGGGGATCGATCAGTTCTCACCGTTCTCTGACCGGCTCTGATCGGTGAAAATTGGGGCGGACCCGGCTCGATTTATACTGTGTATTTTACTTTCCGATGGTCATTTTTACTTTCTGATGGGGTTTTAACCCCTTGTCGTGGTCGTGGCGGATGCGCTGGAATGCGTCCGCTGTCGGGACGCGCGGTCCGGAGCAACCACGCGTCCTACCAGGATTCGGGTGCGCTCAGCCGTGCATCCTGACGTCTCATCAGACGAAAGGATGTCCATTGATCGGCTGGCGCAAGACCCAGCTAGCAGCCGCCGTCACCGTCACCGCCGCCTCCATGGTCCTGAGCCTCGGGACCATTGCCAGCGCAGCTCCGGCCCAGGATCCGCAGCACGCCCAGGCGTCCGCGGACGGGGCGCCGGCGCCGGTGATCGTGATCCTCAAGGACCAGATTGCGGACGCCCCGGCCGACCACGGCCACCTCGGCGACCGTCAGCAGAAGACCGCCAGTTCGCAGGCGCCGCTGCTGAAGAAGGTCAAGGCCAACGGCGGTACCGACGTCAAGACCTTCGTGGTCGGCAACGCCTTCTCGGCCACCGTCAGCCCCGCCCTGCGCGCCTCGCTGCAGTCCGACCCGGCGGTCGCCGCCGTCGTCGCCGACACCCAGGTGCAGGTCGCCCCGGTCCCCGGGACCGCGGCCAAGAAGGCGGACACCGCGGCCGCGACGACCGGCAAGTCCGGCGACGACGCGCAGGCCGTTTCGGGCAGCAACGGCCAGGGTGCCCAGGAGAACGCGACCAACACGGTCTGCCCCTCCGACCCGAGCAAGCCGCTGCTGGAGCCGGAGGGCCTCTACTCGGTCCACGCCTACTCCGGCAACGGCAAGCCCGGCGTGGAGAACCTGGCCACCGGCAAGGGCGTCAAGGTCGCCTACATCGCCGACGCGCTCGACCCGAACAACCCGGACTTCATCCGGGCCGACGGTTCGCACGCCGTGGTCGACTACCAGGACTTCTCGGGTGAGGGCTGGAACGCGCCGAGCGGTGGCGCCGAGGCCTTCGGCGACGCCTCGGCGGTCATCGCCCAGGGCCGTCAGACCTACGACGTCTCGCAGTTCGTCAACGCCTCGCACCCGCTGCCGGCCGGCTGCAACATCAAGATCCGCGGCCTCGCCCCGGACGCCGACCTGGTCGCCCTGAAGGCCGGCGGCGAGATGATGTCCAACTCGTCGATCCTGCAGTCCATCGACTACGCGGTGCGGGTCGCCCACGTGGACGTGCTGAACGAGTCCTTCGGCGGCAACGTCACCCCGGACAGCGGCGCCCACGACACCATCGCGCTCTTCAACGAGCAGGCCGTCAAGGCCGGTGTCACGATCGCCGTCTCCACCGGTGACGCGGGCCTCAGCGGCACCATCGGCACCCCGGCCACCGACCCGTACGTGATCTCGGTCGGCGCGTCGACGGACAACCAGAACTACCAGCAGACCGGTTACGCGGCCGCCAAGTTCTCCAACGGGACCTGGAGCAACAGCCGGATCTCCGCGCTCTCCTCGGGCGGCTTCACCATGGCCGGCCGGACCCTCGACCTGGTCGCCCCGGGCGAGTCGGACTGGGCGCTGTGCACCGCGGACACCACCAAGTACGCGGACTGCACCAACTACAACGGCAAGGGCGCGAACATCCAGCCCTTCGGCGGCACCAGCCAGGCCGCCCCGTTCGTCACCGGTGCCGCGGCCCTGGTCATCCAGGCCTACCGTGACACCCACGGCGGCGACTCCCCGTCCCCGGCGCTGGTGAAGAAGTTCATCACCGGCACCGCCACCGACCTCGGCGTTCCGGCCGAGGAGCAGGGCGCGGGCCTCCTGAACGTCCGGGCCGCCGTCGAGGCCGCCCGCGGCTACGACGACGGCGACGGCACCGACGGTGCCAACACCGTCGTGGTGAACACCGGCCAGGTGAGCATCGCCGGCGCCCCGGGCTCGACCCACACCACCGACGTCTCCGTCACCAACACCAGTGACGAGCCGCAGACGGTGAGCGCCACCACCCGCAGCTTCGCGCCGCTGGCCAACAACCAGCAGACCGTCAAGCTGGACACGGCCTCCGCCGACACCTTCAAGTACGCCACCAACGGTGCGGACTGGGTGCAGAAGCAGGTCAAGTTCACGGTTCCGGCCGGTGCCGACCGCCTCGCGGCGTCGATCGCCTGGCACGGTGGCCCGAACCCGGTCACCAACGGCCCCGTGGTCCGCATGACGCTGCTCAACCCGTCGGGCGGCTTCGAGACCAACACCCGTCCGCAGGGTGGCGCCACGCCGTCCAACTTCGGTCTGGTGGACGTCCCGCACCCGGCCGCCGGCGAGTGGACCGCGGTCCTGTACACCCCGGCGGGCAAGGCCGGTTACACCGGTGACGTCCAGCTCGGCACCTCCACCCAGCGCGCGGTCCCGGCCGGCGCGGTGAGCCCGACCAGCACCGACGTGCAGCCCGGTGAGACCAAGACCCTCAAGGTCCAGCTCACCACCCCGGCCACCAGCGGTGACAGCAGCGAGGCGGTCGTCGTCTCCAGCTCGAACGGCAACAGCACCAGCGTCCCGGTCGTGCTGCGCAGCCTCGTCCCGGTCACCAACGGCCAGGGCGCCTTCACCGGCACCATCACCGGTGGCAACGGCCGCGGCTCCTCGCCGACCCAGATGTTCGCCTACGGCTTCGACGTCCCGAAGGGCCAGAAGGACCTGCGGGTCGGCGTGACCGTCGCCAAGGACGCGAACCTGTTCATGCAGGGCGCCCTGATCAGCCCGAACGGCACCCCGGTCGACATCGAGGGCAACGCCCTCTTCGACGCCCAGGGCAACGTCACCGGCTCCGCCAACGGCGTCTCGGCCACCACGATCAACCCGGCCGAGGGCCACTGGCGCTTCGTCCTGAACGTGCTCGGCCCGGTCAGCGGCCAGGAGCTCGCCCAGGACTTCGCCGGCACCATCGCGTTCAACCAGAACCAGGCCACCGCGGCCGGTCTGCCGAACGACACCAAGACGAAGCTGGCGGCCGGCAAGCCGGTCACCGTCAACGTGAACTACACCAACAACACGGTCGCCACCCAGTCGATCGCGGCCGACGGCCGCCTCGACAAGCGCGTCGACCTGCCGCTGGTGCCGCAGGGTGCCTCGGCCAGCGTCAACCTGCCGCTGAGCCTGACCTCCTCGGTGCCGAGCTTCCTGGTGCCCCCGGGCACCGACCAGCTCAAGGCCGTGGCGGCGTCCTCGACGCCGGCGCAGATCGAGCTGAGCGCCACCACCGCCTCGCCGGACCTCTTCGGTGACCTGAAGAAGGCCCAGAACGGCTCGGCCATCTCGACCGTGACCTCCAAGGGCAGCGCCGAGCAGCCGGTCGTCCCCGGTTCCTGGGGCACCTTCGTCCAGCAGATCGGCCCGTTCGGGCCGGCCGGCGCGCCGAAGGGCACCTCCAGCATCAGCGCCACCGCGCACACCCTGGCCTTCGACCCGGCGCTGACCTCCAGCACCGGTGACCCGTACGCCTCCGGTGTCAACGCCTCGGCCCCGGCCGCCGCCCCGGTGACCGTCGCCCCCGGTGCCAGCGGTTCGCTGCAGGTGACCGTGACCCCGACCGGCCCGAAGGGCAGCACGGTCAAGGGTGTGCTCTACCTGGTGTCCGGCCCGACCTTCGTGCCGACCGCCAACAACAGCCTCAGCACCACCGGTTCGGTGCTCGCGGCGATCCCGTACAGCTACACGGTGAACTGACGCTCAATCAGTTCAGCGAGCGGTTCTGAGGCCGAGGCCGTCCCGGAGTTCCGGGGCGGCCTCGGCTGCTTGCCGTGGTCGTAACGGGTGTTCCGGGTGTTCCGGTCGTTCCGGCGGGCGGAAACCGCCGGTGTCACCCGCCCGCCGAGCGGGCAGGAGGGTCGCGAGGATCGGACCGAGCAGATCGGGAGCGGCAGTTGAACGAGGCGATCAAGCACAGCCAGGTCGAGGTGAACGGCGTCCGGCTGCACCTCGCGGAACAGGGCGAGGGACCGCTGGTCCTGCTGCTGCACGGCTTCCCGGAGAGCTGGTACTCCTGGCGGCACCAGTTCGGGCCGCTCGCCGAGGCCGGGTACCGGGTGGTCGCCCCCGACCAGCGCGGGTACGCCCGCAGCTCCCAGCCGGAGGACGTGGACAAGTACTCCCTGCTGCACCTGGTCGGCGACGTCACCGCGCTGATCGGCGCGCTGGGCGAGGAGCGGGCCGTGCTGGTCGGGCACGACTGGGGCGCGCCGGTCGCCTGGGCCACCGCCGCGCTGCGGCCGGACCTGGTGCGCGGGGTCGCCGGGCTGAGCGTGCCGCCGCTGCCGGTGGGCGGGCCGCCGCCGCTGACCGCGGCCCGGGAGAACTTCGGCGAGGGCTTCTACCAGATCTACTTCCAGGAGCCCGGCCGGGCCGACGCCGAGCTGGCCGCCGACATCAGGTCCAGCCTGCGGCGCATCCTGTGCGGCATCCAGCCGGACGGCGTGCCGCGCCCGTGGATCGTCCCCGAGGGCCAGGGCCTGCTGGACACCGTCCCGGAGCCCGAGCGGCTGCCGGACTGGCTCACCGAGGCCGACCTCGACGCCTTCACCGCCGACTACGCGCCGCACGGCGGGCGGGCCTTCACCGGCGGGCTCAACTGGTACCGCAACCTGGACCGCAACGCCGAACTGCTGGCCGCCTTCACCGGGGTGACGGTCGAGGTGCCGGCGCTGTACATCGCGGGCGACCAGGACCTGGTGAACGCGATGCTGCCGCCGGGCGCCCTGGCCTACCTGCTGGGCCGGCTGCCCAGGCTGCACGGGCACGTGCGGCTGCCGGACACCGGGCACTGGACCCAGCAGGAGCGCCCGGCCGAGGTGACCGCGGCGCTGCTGGACTTCCTGGCGAGCCTGGACAAGTAGAACCGCTAGGACCGCCGGCCCGACTCGCTCAGGCGGCCGCGCCCCGCCTGCTGCCGGAGCGAGACCTAGACCGGCAGCAGGCGGGCGATCAGTTCGCCGAGCCGGCGGGCGTTGCGGCAGTCGTGCATCTCCACCACGTCCGCGTACGCCGGGGCGGCGGAGTCGCCGGTGCCCCAGAGCCCGGGGTGCTCGGGGTTGAGCCAGAACACCCGGCGGGCCCGGGCCGCGATCCGGCGCAGCGCCTCGGGGTTGGGGTCGCGGTGGTTGTTGCGGGCGTCGCCGAGGACCAGGACGCAGGTGCGCGGGCCGACCGCGTCCAGGTGGTGATCGGCGAAGTCGCCCAGCGCCGAACCGTAGTCGCTGTTGCCGTGGTAGCCCATCACCTCGGCCTCGGCGAGGATCCGCGCGGCGAGCCGGGCCGGGTCGTCCTGGCCGCGTCGCAGCAGGTCGGTGACCTCGGCGGTGCGGTTGACGAAGGCGAACGCCCGGACCTTGCTGAACTGTTCGCTCATCGCCCGGACCAGCAGCATGGTGAAGTCGGCGAAGCCCGCCACCGAGCCGGAGACGTCGCAGAGCAGCACCAGTTCGGGCCGGGCCGGGCGGCGCAGCCGGTACGCCGGGCGCAGCGGCACCCCGCCGGTGCCGAGCGAGCGGCGCAGGGTGCGGCGCAGGTCGATCCGTCCGCGGGCGGCGCGGCGGCGCCGGGCGGCCAGCCGGGTGGCCAGCTTGCGGGCCAACGGGTGGACGGTGCGGCGCAGTTCGGCGAGCTGATCGCGGCCGGCGGCCAGGAAGTCGATCCGGTCCGCGGTGGGGGCGACGGCGCGCTCCGCGATCCGTTCGGCGCCGCGCAGTTCGGCGACCCGGCGGCGGGCCTCGCCGGAGACCAGGGAGCGGAAGTCCCGGATCCGGCGGCGGATCTCGTCGGCGAGGACGCGGTCGGAGAGGTCGTCCGCGCCCTGCTGCCGCAGCGCGGCGAGGATCCGGGCGAGCAGGGTCTCGGGGGCGAGCCGGCCGAGCGCCTGGTGCGCGGACCAGCCGTCCGAGCCGGGCGTGCCGCCGGTGCCGTAGCGGCCGAAGGCCTCGACCACCTCGCCGGCCAGCCGGGCCTGGGCGGCCCGGTCGTCGGCGGCCAGGGCGGCGGCCAGCCGCTCGCGCAACTGGTCGCGCAGCGGGTCGGGGCGGCCGAAGCGGGGCGGTTCGGGGTCGTCGGGCACCGGCGGCGGGGAGTTGCGCACGGCCTCGGGGGTGCCGATGCCGAGCGGGAAGAACAGGTCGAAGGAGGCGTCGAAGACCGGCCGTTGGCCTTCCGAGCGGAGCAGCGCGGCGGCCAGTCCGGCCCGCATCTGCTCGCGGTCGGTGAGGCCGAGCACGTCGAGGACGGCGGCGGCGTCCACGGTCTCGGCCGGGCCGATCCGCAGGCCGTGCCCGCGCAGGGCGCGGACCAGGCCGGTGAGCCGGGCGGCGGTGTCGGCGGGCGCGGGGGCTGCGGGGATGCCGGGGGTCGCGGGGGTGCCGCTCACGCGAGGGTGAGCTTCTGGGCGGCCTTCCGGATGTCGTCCTGGTGCTTGAGGATCACCCCGAGGGTGTCCCGGACGACCGCGTCGTCCAGGGTGTCGGCGCCGAGCGCCAGCAGGGTGCGGGCCCAGTCGATGGTCTCGGCGACGGACGGCGCCTTGCGCAGCTCCAGGGCGCGCAGCGCGCCGACCACCCGGACCAGCGAGGCGGCCAGGGTGTCGTCCAGGCCGGGCACCTTGAGCCGGACGATCCGGCGCTCCAACTCCGCGTCCGGGTAGTCGAGGTGGAGGAAGAGGCAGCGGCGGCGCAGCGCCTCGGAGAGCTCCCGGGTGGCGTTGGAGGTGAGCAGGACGAAGGGGCGGCGGCTCGCGGTGATGGTGCCGAGCTCGGGGACGGTCACCTGGAAGTCGCTGAGCACCTCCAGCAGCAGCGCCTCGACCTCGACGTCGGCCTTGTCCATCTCGTCGATCAGCAGCACGGTGGGCTCCTCGCCGCGGATGGCGGTGAGCAGCGGGCGGGTGAGCAGGAACTCCTCGCCGAAGATGTCGCCGCGGGCCTGGTCCCAGCCCTCGTCGCGGCCGGCGGTGATCCGCAGCAGCTGCTTGGCGTGGTTCCACTCGTACAGCGCGCGGGCCTCGTCGATGCCCTCGTAGCACTGCAGCCGCACCAGCCGGGCGGCGCCCAGTTCGGCGACGGCCTTGGCGAGTTCGGTCTTGCCGACGCCGGCGGGGCCCTCGACCAGCAGCGGCTTGCCGAGCCGGTCGGCGAGGAAGACGGTGGTGGCCACGGCGGTGGAGGCCAGGTAGCCGGTCGCGGCCAGCCGTTCGGCGGTGTCGGCCACCGAGGTGAAGAAGCCCGTGCCGCCGCCGTTCGCGCCGCCGCCGCTGTTCGCGCCGCTGCTGCCGCTGGTCATCCGACTGCCCCGTTCCGGTTCGCCGGGCCCGTTCCGTCGGGCCCGTGCGGCGCCACCCTACCGGCCGGTCACTTGCTTGTCCCGGGGGCGGCGGGGCTCCGGGGCGGGGGCGTGGTTAGGGTGCCGGGAATGGATGTGCGTGGGCGGACGTCCCACGGACAGGGGGGAGCGGGGCATGACCCCATTGGGGCTGAGCGTGGCCACCTGGTGGTGGATCGTGGTGCTGGTGACGGTGCTGTTCTGGGCGGTGCTGGTGCCGCCGATGCCCACCCGGGAGTACCGGATCATGACGGCGCTGGCGCCGTTCGCCGGGGCGTTGATGCTGCTGGCGCACTATCGGATCAAGGAGATGGATCCGGCCGACTCGCTGGCGATGTTCGCCGCGGCGATGCTGGCGTTCCCGCTGGGTGCCGTCGGCCACCGCCGGGAGCTGGCGCGGCGGTTGCTGGCGGCGAAGCGGGAGGGCAGGTCGGACCGGGACGTGATGCCGGTGGCGATGCTGGGGCAGCTGCTGCTGAGCCTGACCGCGTGCCTGGTGGCGTACTTCTGCATCAAGCCGTAGCCCGGGTCGGCGACCCGGACCGAGACGGGCGTGCGCAGTCCGGCTCCGCGGGCGAAGAAGGCGCCGGTGGGGCGGACGGCCCGGGGGGGGGGCGGGGCCGGGCGGGGGAGGGGGGGGGGGCGCGGCGTCGGGCGGGCTGTTGCCCGCCGGACGCCGCTCACGTGGAACCGTTGCCCGGGGCGTCAGTTGACGTACAGGACCGGGCTGCCGGCGGCGGTGCTGTCGGTGACCGGGCCGTAGCTGGCGCTGAAGTAGCCGGTGGAGAAGCACAGGCCGGGGCCGGAGACCAGGTTGGCCGGCTGGTTGGCGAAGGTGATGCTGCTGTTGCTGTTCGAGGTGCTGCCGGTGATGCCGTTCGGGCTCTGGTAGACGCAGCTGACCTGGCCCAGCAGGGTGTTCAGGACGACCGTGATGCCGACCGGGCCGGCGCTGGTGCCGTTGAGCGAGGCGGCGCCGGAGCCGGAGGTGATCGTGTTGGTGTACGGCAGGCTGGTGGCGGTGACGCTCTGCACGCTCATGACGCCCATGACGCTGGAGGTGCACTGGTCGAAGGACTGGTTGTTGAGCTGCTCGGTGGCGTTGCCGGGGGCGGCCGGGTTGGAGGTCACGGTCGCGGAGAAGGAGGAGCTGGCACAGCTGACGCCGTTGGTGCTGCCGGCGCCGTCGGTGAAGGTGGCGGCGGTGCCGGAGACCAGGTTGGCGACCAGGTTGTCGCCGACGGCGATGGCGGGGCCGGAGGCGCTGCCCTGGGTCATGACGGCGGCGGCGTTGGCCTGGGCGGGTGCGACGGCGGCGCCGGTGAGGGCGATGGCGGCGAGGGAAGCGGCTGCGAGCGTGCGGCGGATGCGCATGAGGGTGCCTCTCTCCGTCCCGGGGACGGGTGGGGGGAATCCCCGCCGGCGGGTGTGGTGGTGTGCACGGCGGGGGAGGTGCATGGCGTGCCGGAGCGCCGCCGGACCGCGGGTGCCTGCGGGCCCGGCGCCACGGGCCCGCTCGTGCGGTACGGCGGTCTTGCGATCGTGCAGCGTGCAGCGGTGCTGGGTAGGGTTCCGGCCGGTGGTGGCCTGCGCACCGACCGGGTTGGAAACCTGGCAGAGTTGTAAACCCAGTGTTACGTCAATGTCAATACAGGACACAGGAGTTGGTGATGGATCCCAAACGTCGCAGGAGTTCCGACCTGATCCTGCTGCCGGGTGCCCGGACCGGCCGGGATCCGGCCCGGTCGATCAAGCCCGGCCCGCGCCGGCTGCCCGCCGGCGTGGTCGCCGCGACCCAGCGCGAACGGCTGCTGGACGGGCTGGTCCGCACGGTGGCCGAACACGGCTACCAGCACGCGACGGTGAGCGACATCTGCAGCGCGGCGGGGGTGACCAGGCCGGTCTTCTACGAGCTGTTCAGCGGCAAGGAGGACGCCTTCCTGGCCGCGCACCGGCACGGGACCGGGGTGGTGATCCGCCGGATGGCGGCGGCCTTCGCGGCCGAATCCGACTGGTGCACCGGGATCCGCCAGGCGCTCGGGGCGATGCTCCAACTCCTCGCAGGTACCCCGTCGTTCGCGACCATGGCGGTGATCGAGATCGAGGCGGTCGGCCCGGCCGGCCGACGCGAGCGGGACCAACTTCTGACCCGGTTCCGGGCGTTCTTCGCCGAAGTGCCCCAACTTCCGGGCGGGGTCGAGGTGCAGGAGATGGTGGACGCGGTGGTCGGCGGCGTCTACAGCGCGGTGTACCGGCGGATCTCCTCCGGTCGTACCGATCAACTGCCGGACCTGCTACCGGTGTTGGCGATGTTCTGCCTGGCGCCCTTCCTCGGGCCGGCCGAGGCGGCCGCCCGGCTCGGGTCGAGGATTGGTGAAGATCCTTCGTGCACCTGTATTGACCCGGCGAATACCGAGCAGTAGCTTCCCAGTTACTCATCGCGCTCCGACCCGATCCGCCCTGCAGTCGAGGGCCGGACGGCCCGGTCGGAGCGCGGAACGCTGTCCGCGCCAGGACAACGTGCCAGTGCCTGCACACCCATCCATCCACAGGGAGCACACATGGCCATGTCCGAGGAGACCGCCGCCGCGGCGGAGTCCCCGCAGCCGCCGACCGGGCGCACAAGAGGACGGGTGCGGATGAAGCGCTCCGCCCTGATGGCCGTCCCGGCCGTCGCGGTCGGGGGCATCCTGATGACCCTCACCGCCCAGGGCGTGCTCGCCGCGCAGTTCTCCATCTCCGGCATGCCGTTCACCATCACCGCCGACAAGATCGACGGCGAGGGCTTCGCCCAGTTCGGCTCGCTGGACCACATGATTCCCGGCAGCCCCAACCAGGGCAAGACCGGCGGGCAGGTGCTGGTCGCGGTGTCGGCGATCAAGACCGCCGAGATCACCAACCTCTGCCAGAGCGTGGACCTCGGCGGCGTCAACCTGTTGATCCGCGCGGGCGACCAGGGCACCCCGGTGGCGGCCTCCGACCTCACCACCGACTCCGACCTGCTGACCGCCGGCAACGCGCAGTTCAAGAACATCGAGATCGGCGGCGACGCCAGCACCTACACCAAGGCCGGCCCGGTCGGCGTGGGCGGCCGGGGCGTCTTCGGCCAGCAGGCCGACCACGTCACGCTGACCAACGTCAACCAGCACAACTACGCGAGCACCGCCGTCGGGTTCAAGCTGCCCAATCTGCGGCTGAGCTTCAGCTCCAAGGGCTGCTGACCATGACGGAGTCCGTACCGGAGCGGGCCGGAACCGGCGAGGGCGCCGGGCCGCAGAGCGGGGAGGTGGCGGCCGAGGGGACGACCGCCCCGCCCGCCGCGGCCCCCGACCCCGCCCCCGGCGCCGCCGCCGCTCCCACCGGAGCCGCTGCGACCGCTGCGCCCGCGAGTGCCGCCACGACCGCTGCGACCCCTGCGCCCGCGAGCCCCGCGGGCCGGGTCAAACGCGACTGGCGGGGCGGGCGACCGTTCTGGGGCGGGCTGCTGGTGACGCTCGGCGGCGCCGAGATCCTCTTCACGCTGTGGGCCCCGCTGCCCCTCCTATTGCACATCTCGCTGGTGGGCCTGGCGGGGTACCTGGTGCCGTCGGTGATGGTGCTGTGCGGCCTGCTGATCCTGTTCAACCCGACACAGCGGCTGTTCTACTCCATCCTCGCCGTGCTCGCCTCGCTGGGCAGCTGGGTGACGTCCAACCTGGGCGGCTTCGTGATCGGGATGCTGCTCGGCATCGTGGGTGCCTGCCTGACCTTCGGCTGGCTGCCCGACCAGCCGCTGCGCCGTGGGCGGCAGCGGCGGGAGGACCGGCGCACGCAGCGCCGGGCTCCGGCGGGGGTCTAGGGACCGGGCTCCGGCGGGGGTCCAGGGACCGGGCCCGGCCGGGAGTCGTCGGCGACGCCCCGCGCCCCGGTGGTGGGAGAGCACCGGGGGCGCGGGGCGTTCCGCCCTGCCGTCCTCCGTTGTCGGAGGAGCGGTCGAGGCCCTCAGCGGGTCGCGGCCCTCAGATGGTCGCGGCCCTCAGATGGTCGAGGCGTCGATCACGAAGCGGAACCGGACGTCCCCGTCCAGCACCCGCCGGTACGCCTCGTTGATCTGCTCGGCCCGGATCAGCTCGATCTCCGCGGTGATGCCGTGCTCCGCGCAGAAGTCCAGCATCTCCTGGGTCTCCGGCAGCCCGCCGATCGCCGAACCGGCCAGCGAGCGGCGCCCGATGGCCAGCGGGAACGGGTACAGGGTGAGCGGCTTCTCCGGCACGCCGACCTGCACCATGGTGCCGTCGACGCGCAGCAGACCGATGTAGGCGGTCAGGTCGAGGTCGGCGGAGACGGTGTTGACGATCAGGTCGAAGCTGCCCGCGAGCTCCTCGAAGACCGCCGGGTCGGAGGTGGCCCGGTAGTGGTCCGCGCCCAGCCGCAGCCCGTCCGCGCGCTTGCGCAGCGACTGGCTGAGCACGGTGACCTCCGCGCCCATCGCGTGGGCGAGCTGCACGCCCATGTGGCCGAGGCCGCCCAGGCCCACGATCGCCACCTTCTTGCCCGGGCCGGCGCCCCAGTGGGACAGCGGCGAGTACACCGTGATGCCCGCGCACAGCAGCGGCGCGGCGGCGTCCAGCGGCAGGCCGTCCGGGATGCGCAGCGCGTACGCCTCGTCCACCACCAGCTCGGCGGCGTAACCGCCGTAGGTCGGGCGGCCGTCCTTGCCGACGCCGTTGTAGGTGAAGACCATGCCGCCCTCGCCGGTGCAGTACTGCTGCAGCCCGGCCCGGCAGTGGTCGCACTCCCGGCAGGAGTCGACGAAGCAGCCGACCCCGACCCGGTCGCCGACCTTCCAGCGGGTGACGCCCGGGCCGACCTCGCTGACCAGCCCGGCGATCTCGTGGCCCGGGACCATCGGGAAGATGCCGTCGCCCCAGTCCTCGCCCACCTGGTGGATGTCCGAGTGGCAGATGCCGGAGTAGCGGATGTCGATCACGATGTCGTGCTCGCCGACGGCCCGGGTGGTGACGGTGGTCTTGGCCAGCGGGGCGTTCGGGCGCTGGGCCGCGTAGGCGGCGACGGTGCGGGTGGCGGTGTGCTGCGTGGCTGTCGTCTCGTCGGTCATGCCCATCAGACTGCGCCGGGGCGGCGGGGCCAACCAGGTCGGCGTTGTTCGTACGACAGCCGCACGTACGACGGTCGTGCGTACCACGGCCGCACGTACGGGAGCACAGCGTAGGACCGCGCAACCTACGCACGGCAGTGTCACCCTCGCCCGCCCCCGGGCCCGCCGCCGCGCCCGCATACTGCAGTCATGGACCAGCGCACCGAACTCAGCGAGTTCCTCCGATCCCGCCGCGCCCGGCTGCGGCCCGAGGACGTGGGCCTGCCCGGCGGCACCACCCGCCGACGGGTGCCCGGGCTGCGCCGCGAGGAGCTGGCCCAGCTGGCCGGGGTCAGCACGGCCTACTACACCCGGCTCGAACAGGGCCACGGCGAGAACGTCTCCGCGGCGGTCCTGGACGCCGTCGCCCGGGTGCTGCGGCTCGGGCCGGCCGAGCGTGACCACCTCGGCCGGCTCACCGCGCCCGCCCGGCGTCGCCCAGGGCGCACCGCCTTCGCCCGCCCGCAGCGGGTGCGGCCCGCGCTGCAGCAGCTGCTGGACGCGATGGAGGGCGTGCCCGCGTACGTGCTCGGGCGGCGCCTGGACATCATCGCCTGGAACCGGATCGGCACCGCGTTGCTCGGCGACTTCGCGGCGATGCCGCCCGAGCAGCGCAACATGGCCTGGCACGTCTTCCTCGACCCGGCCGCCCGCCGGCTCTTCGAGGACTGGGAGGGCAAGGCCAGCGACGTGGTCGGGCTGCTGCGGCTGGAGGCCGGCCGCTACCCGGACGACCCGAGGCTCGCCTCGCTGGTCGGCGAACTCTCGCTCAAGTGCGAGGACTTCCGCAGTCTCTGGGCCAGCTACCGGATCAAGGAGAAGGGGCAGGGCACCAAGCGGCTGCACCACCCGGTGGTCGGCCCGCTCAGTCTCCAGTACGAGACCCTGTACCCGGCGGGGGAGAGTGACCAGGTGCTGGTCACCTACCACGCCGAACCGGGCAGCCCCTCCGCCGAGTCGCTGCGGCTGCTGGCGAGTTGGGACGCCACCGAGCGCCGGTCCGGGCTGGACGAGGAGCCCCGGCGGGCCGGCGGCCCGAGCCGGGAGGTGCACTGACGGAGGGGTCGATGGTCCCGGGCCCACCCGGGGCCATCGGCCCTTCCCGGGGCCGCCCGCCCGGCAGTTCACTGGGCAGGTCATGGACAACAGCAGCCAGGCCGACGCGGCCGCCACCGCCACCGCCGAGTACGACCGTCTGATCGCCCGCCACCACGCGATGCGACTGCGGCGCCAACTCCTCGCCCCCGCCTCGCCGTCGGGGAGCGGTCCCGGCGTCGGCGACCACGGTCACGGCGGCTGCGCGGGGTACGACGGCGCCGGGGACCAGTACCTGATCCGGCGCGACCTCGAACTGATCGCCCCGCTCTCCGAGTTGATCGACCACCTGTACGCGGTGATGTTCCGCCGCCGCCCCTACCTGCGTCCGCTCTTCCCCGCCTCGATGGAGTTCCAGCAGGCCCACCTGGAACGCATCTTCCACCACCTGGTCGACCACCTGCACCAGCCCGCCGAACTGGACCGCACCCTGCGCCAACTCGGCCGCGACCACCGGAAACTGGGGGTCCGGCCGGTCCACTACGAGGCCTTCGAGGAGGCCCTGTGCGCGGCCCTGCGAGACCGGGCCGGCGAACGCTGGACCGAGGAGCTGGAAGCCGCCTGGGTGCGGATGCTGCGCTTCGCCGTCGGCGCGATGGTGGCCGGCGCCGACTCCGCGCTCACCGAACCCCCGTACTGGCACGCCGTGGTGACCGGCCACGAGCGCCGCCGCCCGGACCTCGCCGTGCTGCGGGTGCGCACCGGCGAACCGTACCCGTACCGGGCCGGCCAGTACGGCACGGTCGAGCACCCGGCCCTGCCGCACACCTGGCGGCAGTACTCGATGGGCTGCGCCCCGCGCGGCGACAACGAGTTGGAGTTCCACGTGCGCCGCACCGGCCCCGGCGGGGTCAGCGCGGCGCTGGTCGGGCACACCGCCGTCGGCGACCGGTTGCGGTTGGGCCCGCCGCGCGGCGGCCTGCTGCCCGACGGCGACACCCGCGACCTGCTGCTGGTCGCGGGCGGCACCGGGCTCGCCCCGATGAAGGCGATCGTCGAGCAGCAGGCCCTGCACCGCCCGCCGGGCCGCAAGGTCCACCTGTTCGTCGGCGCGCGCGACCGCTCCGACCTCTACGACTGGCGGGCGCTCTCCGAACTCGTGCTGCACAAACCGTGGTTGTCGCTCACCCCGGTGACGGCCGGGCGGCTCGCCGACACCGTCGCGGCCGCCGGCGACTGGCGCGAGCACCTGGCCTGCGTCAGCGGCCCGGCCGGGATGATCGCCTCGGTGCGCGCCGAACTGCTCGCGGTGGGACTGCCGTTGACCCGGGTGCGGTTCGACCAGCCACTCCGTTCCTAGAGCGTCACCGGTAGCAGTAGGAGTCCGAGGAGGCGTCCCCGCCCGCCAGGTGGGTCTGGTGGACCCGCAGACCCCGGAAGTCGGCGCCGTGCGGGAAGAACCGCTCGTCGACGCTCAGGCCGCCGGCGACCGGGTCGGCGTCCAGCTTGACCAGCCAGGGGTCGATGCCGTCCGGGTAGAACTGGTCGTCCCAGGCGCCGTAGAGGGAGTTGGTCAGGTAGAGCCGCCGGCCGTCCCGGCTGATCTCCACCATCTGCGGCGCCCCGTTCAGCGGCCGTCCCGGCTCGGCCGGGTGCGGCGTCCGGGCGACGACCCCGCCCAGCCGTACGGAGGAGGCCAGCCGGGGGTGGAACGGGTCCGAGACGTCGTACTGGAACAGCTCGCCGGTGCCCCAGGCCGAGACGTACAGCCAGCGGTCGTCCACCGACAGGTTGATGTCGGTGACCAGCGGCGGCACCGCGCCGAACGGCTGCAGCGCGGGCGGCAGTTCGGCGACCGGGGCGGGCTGGGCGGGGATCTCGATCACCTTGCGCGCGGTGAACGCCGGGCCCTCCCGGTACCAGAGCCAGACCGAGGAGGAGAGGTCCTCGACGTTCACCACCACCCCGGCGAACCCCCACTCCGCCTCGGGGTCGTGCGCCGGGCGCAGCTCCAGCACCATCTGGTACTGGTCGCCGAGGTCGACCCGCTGGAGGTGCCGCCCGGTGCCCAGCTCCCAGAAGTGCAGCGCGTGCCCGTACTTGCGGCCGAGCAGCTGCTCGGGCAGCACGCCGTCCTCGACCATCCACGGGGTGCCCCACTCGCTGGTCACCCCGACGCCCGTGCCGAGGTGCCACCAGACGTCGTACGCGAAGTGCTGCGGCCCGCGCTCGGTCTCCCAGGGGCGCAGCACCTCGAAGGTGGAGTGGTCCAGCAGCGCCACCCCGCCGGGGCCGTCCCCGCCCTCGCCGGAGCCCAGGCAGGACAGGAACACCCCGTCCGGGCCGCAGTGCAGGGTGTGCGGCCGGGAGTACCCGGCCTTCGCCGCCAGCTCCTCGGCCTCCACCGTCCTGACCAGCCGGGGGCGCACCGGATCCGGCTGGGTGTCCATCACGTGCAGCCGCGAGGACCGCAGCCCCGGCAGCAGCAGGAACCGCCGCTCCGGGTTGTCGTGGCAGGCGTGCGCCAGCGCGCTGGAGCAGGCGTTCCACCCGAAGTGGTGCAACTCGTCGCCGAGGGTCGGCAGTTCGGCGAAGTTGAGCACCTTTCCGTAGCTCGCCGACGCGGGATCGGTGTCCACGGTGAGCAAGGCGTCCGGCCGCCGCGCCGAGCGGTCGAACCCGGCCACGTACGCCAGCTTCTCCGGCGGGGCCGCGATCGCCTCGGCGGCCGAACGGTAGAGCGACGAATCCATCTATTCTCCCCAACTCGCCTGATCCGTCCGGGAAGCGTTCCACATGACCACCGGCGCACAGCAGGCGCACGGGAAGCGGCCGGGAGGCGCGGAACGACCCCCTGCCGGGCCCCGAGCCGCCCCTGCCGGCCCCCCGGTCGCCCCCGACCCCCACCTGCGGCACTCCGCCGCGCGCCCGGTGGCTACCGGCCGGTATCGTCGAGCCTGGAAACGGGCGGTGACCTGCCGCGACGGCGGGCGGAACAGAGGGACGGGTGCGGCGGCAGATGGAGTTTCGGGAAGACATCCTGGGTGCCCCCTACGAGGCGGCGGAGCTGGCGCTGCGGCCGGACGACGAGGGGGCGGTCTGCGCGACCCTGGTGCGCCGGCTGGTGCCGGGGGCCGAGCGGGCGGTGCTGTACATCCACGGGTACAACGACTACTTCTTCCAGACCAATCTGGCGGACCACTACGCCGCGCTGGGCTTCTCCTTCTACGCCCTCGACCTGCGCAAGTACGGCCGGTCGCTGCGCCCGCACCAGTCGCCGAACTTCGTCCGGGACCTCGTCGAGTACGACGAGGAGCTCGACGAGGCGGTGCGGATCATCCGGGAGGTGGACGGGCACCGGCAGCTGCTGCTGAACGGGCACTCCACCGGCGGGCTGGTGGGCGCCCTGTGGGCCGGTCGCCGGGCCGGTCGCGGGTTGGTGGACGGCCTGTTCCTGAACAGCCCGTTCCTGTCGATGCCGGCCGGGGCGGCCGTGCGGACGGCCGGCGGCCCGGTGGTCACCGCGCTCGGGCGGATGAAGCCGACCCGCATCCTGCCCTCCTCGCTCAACCCGCACTACACCCACAGCCTGCACCGGGACCACAAGGGCGAGTGGGACTTCGACCTGCGGCTCAAGCCCGCCGAGGGCTTCCCGCTGTACGCGGGCTGGCTGTCCGCGATCCACCAGGGGCACCGGCAGCTGCGGCACGGGCTCGGCATCGACGTGCCGGTGCTGCTGATGGCCTCCACCCGGTCGATCTCCACCACCACCTGGCAGCACGCCCTGCACCACGCGGACGCCGTGCTGCGCGCCGACGACATCGCCGCGCAGGGCCCGCGGCTGGGCCGGCACGTGACGATCGTGCGGATCGAGGGCGGCATGCACGACCTGGTGCTGTCCCAGGAGGCGGCCCGCACCGAGGTGTTCGCCGAGCTGGACCGCTGGCTGGCCGGCTACCTGGACGTGCGGCCGGTCGGGGAGACGGCGTGACGGACGAGCCGGTGCCGGTCGGCCGGGCCACCGACCTCGGCTTCGCCAAGCTGATGCCGGACCTCGACCGCGAGGGCGGCTGGCTGCTCACCCTGGACGGCACCCCGCAGTCGTACGTCGACCTGGCCGACCCGACCCACCTGGAGTTCGAGTACACCCGCCGGCTCGGCCACCTGGCCGACGCCCTGGCCCCCGCCGGACGGCCGCTGGACGCCCTGCACCTGGGCGGGGGCGCGCTCACCATGCCGCGCTACCTGGCGGCCACCCGGCCCGGCTCCCGCCAGCGGGTGGTGGAGGTGGACGGGCCGCTGCTCGACCTGGTCGCCGGGCAGCTGCCCTGGCAGGGCCCCGGCGCGGACATCACCGCGACGGTCGGCGACGCCCGGGCGGCGCTGGCCGACGTCCCGGCCGGCTCGCAGGACCTGGTGATCGCGGACGTCTTCCACGGCTCCCGCACCCCGGCGCACCTGACCTCGGTGGAGTTCCTGCGGCTGGCCGCGCGCGCCCTGCGCCCCGGCGGCTGCTACGCCGCCAACCTGGCGGACGGCCCGCCGCTGGCCTTCGCCAAGGCGCAGGCGGCGACGGTGCGGGCGGTGTTCCCGTACGTCTGCCTGGTGGCGGAGGCGCCGGTGCTGCGTGGGCGCCGGTACGGCAATGTGCTGCTGGCCGGTTCGACGGCGCCGCTGCCGGTGGCGGAGCTGACCAGGCTGCTGGCGGGTGACATCTTCCCGGCCCGGCTCACCGCGGGCGAGGAACTGGCCGCCCTGGTGGGCCGCACCGCGCCGGTCACCGACGCGGAGGCCACCGACTCGCCGCCCCCGCCGGACGGGGCCTTCAGCGTCGGCTGAGCGGGGCGGAAGGCTACGGCGGGACGGCGGGAGTCACGGACGGCGGGAGTCGCGGACGGCGCGGCCTCAGGCGGCGCCGTTCGCGCCGTTCGCCTTGTCCACGCCGTCCACGTTGTCCAGCACCGCGCGGAGCAGCCCCGGGAACCGCTCGTCGAACTCCTCGGCGCGCAGCCGGGCGCTCTGCTGCTGCCCCTGATGGGTGCGCAGGATGAGGCCGCACTCGCGCAGCACCCGGAAGTGGTGGGAGGCGTTCGACTTGCTGATCCCGAGGGCGTTGTAGATCACCGAGCACTCGGTCTCGCCCTGGCGGGCCAGCAGGTCGACGATCCGCAGTCGCAGCGGGTCGCTGAGACCGTGCATGGCCGCGGCCAGGGTGACGGTCGCCAGTTCGGCGTGGAACGCATCGCGCATGCCCTGATTCTACTTTCCGTGGTGACGGAGGCTCCGGGCGCATGGATCCGTCGCCCCGGCACCGTGATGCTCCGTCATTTCCGTGTGGAGGAGAGCCCTTTCCAATGGTTCAACGGATGTTGTACCGTCGGACCATGAACCCACGGATCTACCTCCTGGCCCTCGGCACGTTCACCGTGGGCACCGAGGGCTATGTGATCGCCGGGGTGCTCCCGAGCGTGGCGCACGACATGCACACCTCGGTCTCCCTGTGCGGCCAGCTGGTCACGGTGTTCGCGCTGGTCTACGCCCTGGCCGGACCGCCGCTGATCGGCCTGTTCCACCAGGTCGAGCCCAGGCGGCTGCTGACCGGCGCCGCCCTGTTCTTCGCCGCCGCGAACGCCCTCGCCGCACTCGCCCCCGACTACGCCGTCCTGGTCGCGGCCCGGGTGCTCGCCGCCCTGGGGGCCGCCCTCTTCGCAGCCCCCGCCGCCGCCACCGCGGCCGCGCTCTGCGCGCCCGACGAACTGCCCAGGGCGATCTCGGTGACCGCCGGCGGCAACGCGGTGGCACTCACCCTGGGCGCCCCGATCGGCACCGTCATCGGCTCGGCCCTCGGCTGGCGCGCCTCGTTCTGGTTCGTGACACTCCTCGCGGTGGCCACCGCCGTCGCGGTCCGGACCGGCCTGCCCGCCGTCCCCGCGGGCGGCAACCCCGCCGCCGGGCGGCTCAACCTGCTGCACCGCACCCCGATCCGCTGGGGCCTGGCGACCACCTTCGGGCTCTTCCTGGCCGCCTACTGCGTCTACACCTACCTCGACCCGGTGGCCCACCGGGCGGCCGGGTTCGGCAGCACCGGGGTGGCCGCGCTGATGATCGTGTTCGGCGCCGGCGGCCTGCTCGCGGGCCGCGCCGTCAGCGGGCTGATCGCCCGCCACGGCCTCGCCCGGGTCCTGCGCGGCGCGCTCACCCTGATCGCCGGGCTGCTCACCGTGCTGGCCGCGCTCACCGCCACCCGCACGCCGCTGCTCGCCACGGCGGTCGCGTTCCCGCTGATGTTCACCTTCGGTGCGGCCTGGTGGTCCGGTGGCATCAGCCAGCAGACCCGGCTGGCCGGCCTGGCGCCCGCCCAGCGCGCCCAGGCCCTGGGACTGCACTTCTCGGCCCAGGCCCTGGGACTGCACTTCTCGGCCCAGTTCCTCGGGGTGGCGGTCGGCGGCGGACTCGGCGGCCTCGCACTGTCGGGCGTCGGACCGGCCGCCGTACCGGTGGTCGGTGCGGCCGTCGCGCTGCTCACCGTCCTGAGCATCCGCCGGGTCACCCCCGAGCCGGTGCCGGCACCGGGGTCGGAGCGGGAGCCCGCGGCGGCCGAGACGTCCGGGTGAGCGGCGAGACGTCCGGGTGAACGGCCGCGGTCCGAACTCGGGCCTCAGAGGGCGGTGGAGAGCGCCACCCCGCGCCACCGGTCGAGCTCCTGCCGGACGAACTCCAGCTTCGCCTCCACCCGTTCGACCGCGTCCGCGCCCAACTGCAGCCGCAGCGGCGGCTCGTCGACCTCGGTGATGTCGACGACGGCCCGGGCGGCCTTCGCCGGGTCTCCGGGCTGACGGCCGTCGAAGCCCGCCAGCGCCTCGCGCACCGGGCCCGCGCCGGCCGCGTAGTCGGCGATGACGGCCGGCTCGGCGCGCAGGCTGGAGCCGCTCAGGAAGTCGGTGCGGAAGCCGCCCGGTTCGACGACGGTGACCCGGACGCCGAGCGGGGCCAGTTCGCCGTGCAGGGCCTCGGAGATGCCCTCGACGGCGAACTTCGAGGCCCCGTACAGCCCGGTGGCCGGCGCGGTCGCGAACCCGGCCACCGAGCCGATGTTCAGTACGTGGCCGGACCGCTGGGCGCGCAGCGTCGGCAGGGTGGCCCGCAGGGTGTTGAGCACGCCGAACACATTGACGTCGAACTGCGCCCGGGCGGCCTCGTCCGAGACCTCCTCGATCGCGCCGACCACGCCGTAACCGGCGTTGTTGACCACCACGTCGATCCGGCCGAACCGCTCCAGCCCGGCCGCCACGGCGGCCGCCGACTGCGCCGGGTCGGTCACGTCCGCGGTCACCGCCAGCAGTTCGGCCGACCGCCGCGGATGCGCCGCGCGCACCGCCGTCACGTCCCGCGCGGTGGCGATCACCCGGTGGCCGCGCTCCAGCGCCTCGCGGGTGATCTCCGCGCCGAGCCCGCGCGACGCCCCGGTGACGAACCAAACGCCCATCTGCTCTCCTGCTTCCGCCAGTTGGGAGGGGCTGACCCGGTCGGATCGGCCGACGGCTCGACGGTAGGTCCTAGAGTCCTGTCTAGATCAACTGTCGGGATCGGTCGGGATCGGTCGGGATCGACGGTCGGACGAGGGAGGGGTGGTCATGGACCTGAGCATCGGTGAGGTGGCCCGGCGCAGCGGACTGAGCGTGCACGCCCTGCGCTTCTACGAGCGGGAGGGGCTGTTCGCCAACCCGGTGCGCCGGCTGTCCAACGGCCGCCGGGTCTACCACGAGGAGGACCTGGAGTGGCTGGCGATCTGCCTGCGGCTGCGCTCCTCCGGTATGTCGGTGGCGATGATCCGCGGCTACATCGACCTGGTCCGGGCGGGCACCGGCAACGAACGGGAGCGGCTGGAACTGCTGCGCCGGCACCAGGACGACGTCGCGGCGCAGATCCGGGACCTCCAGGTGACCCTGGAGGTGATGCGGGAGAAGGTGCGGGTCTACGAGGAGCACGTCGCCCGCGGTGAGGCCGACCGGCTGTGGAACCCGTCCCACCCGGACGGCGGCCGGGACTCGGCGGAAGTGATCCGGGTCTGCGAGGCCGCCTCGTCCTGAGCGCCGTCCCGTCCTGAGCGCCGTCCCGCCCGCCGGGGCGCCCGGGGCCCGCCGCGGCGCCCGGGAACCGGCGCGTCGGCGGGAGAGGGGGCGCGCGGCGGGTGTCAGAATCGGCGGGTTCATGCCGGAGCGCGGTGCACGTCCGAAGGAGTGAGCGATGAGCGGCGGGGAACGGCCGGAGCTGGGGCAGGTGCCGGAGACGGCGTTGTGGACGCTGTGGCACCGGGCGCTGGAGGCACGGCGGCCGGACACGGTGCTGCACGACCCGGTGGCGGTCGAGCTGGTGGAGCGGATCGACTTCCCGTTCGCGGAGCGGTTCGGGACGGCCGCGACGGTGGGCCAGCTGCAGGGGCTGCGGGCGGCCTGCTTCGACCGGGAGGTGGCGGACTTCCTGACCAGGTTCCCGCGCGCCACGGTGGTCGGGCTGGGGGACGGACTGGAGACCCAGTCCTGGCGGGTGGACAACGGACGGGCCGAGTGGCTGTCGGTGGACCTGCCGGAGACGGCCGGGCTGCGCGAGCGGCTGCTCCCGCCGGACGGGCGGCGCCGGATCCTGGCCTGCCTGGCCACCGACCTCCGCTGGACGGACGCGGTGGACCCGGACCCGGAGCGCGGGGTGCTGATCAGCACCGCCGGGCTGCTGATGTACCTGCGGCCGACCGAGGTCCGGGAGCTGATCGCGGCCTGCGCCGCACGCTTCCCGGGCGGGGCCATGGTGCTGGACGCGGTGCCGCGCTGGATGAGCCGGCGGGCCGTCGAGGGCAAGCTGCGGGACCGCCACTACCAGGCGCCGCCGATGCCGTTCGGGATGGACGCGGACGAGCTCGGCAAGCTGGCCGGCGCGCACCCGGCGGTCACCGGGATCCGGGAGGTCTACCCCGAGGGCGGCCGCGGTCTGCTGCGGGTGCTGCTGCCGGTCGTCCGCCGGATGAAGCAGAGGCCTTCGGTGGCCGCCCTGCGTTTTACCAATTCTTGAAGAAACGCCGGTCGGCCTGGAACTATTGGCGCGGGGGCGTACGTCGTAACCACGGGTGATCGGCCGGGGGACAGGCCCACCCGGCACGTTAGGCTGCGCCCCGGGGGAGCGGCCCGGGTGCCGCCATCGGATGACCGCCGGACCGCACGTCCGGCTCCACGGGGAGCCGGGCCCGGTTCCGACCTGCCACGGAGGTACTGGCCTTGCACATCGACGCCTGGATCGAGAGCGTTCCACCGACCGCGGTGTACGCCCTGATCGGCCTGATCATCGGCATCGAATCGCTGGGCATCCCGCTGCCCGGCGAGATCGCCCTGGTCACGGCGTCCCTGATGGCCGTCAAGGGCGTGGTGAGCCCGTGGGGGATCGCGGCCTGTGCGATCGCGGGCGCGATCATCGGCGACTCGATCGGCTACTCGATCGGCCGCAAGGGCGGCAAGCCGCTCTTCGAGAAGCTGGGGCGCAAGTTCCCCAAGCACTTCGGGCCCGCGCACCTGGCGACCGCCGAGCGCTCGTTCCAGAAGTGGGGCATGTGGGCGGTCTTCTTCGGCCGCTTCATCGCCCTGCTGCGGATCTTCGCCGGTCCGCTCGCGGGCGCGCTGAAGATGCCGTACTGGAAGTTCCTGATCGCCAACGTGCTGGGCGGCATCGTCTGGGCCGGCGGTACGACGCTGCTGGTCTACAAGGTCGGCAAGGCCATCGAACCGTGGCTGGCCCGGTTCTCCTGGGCGGGCCTGGCGGCGGCCGTGCTGATCGGGGCGATCTCGGCCTGGGTGATGAAGCGCCGCGCGGCGAAGACCCACGCGAAGATCGAGGCGGAGGAGGCGGCCAAGGCCGCCGCGGCAGCGAACGCCGCCACCGCGGAGTGACCTCCCTGCCCGGTCACGGAGCGTGACCGGGCAGTTCAGAGGTCGGCAGTGCAGAGGCCGGCGGTACAGAGGAACGGAGACATCGTGCGGATCGGACTGCTGGGCACCGGCACCTGGGCGGAGCGGGTGCACGCACCCGTGCTGGCCGAGCACCCCGGGGTGGAGTTCACCGGCGTCTGGGGCCGCCGCCCGGAGGCCGCCGAGGCACTGGGCGCGGCCCACGGCGTGCCCGGTCTCGCCGACCTCGACCGGCTGCTCGCCGAGGTGGACGCGGTCTCCATCGCCCTGCCGCCGTCCGTCCAGGCCGGGCTCGCGGTCCGGGCCGCCGAGGCCGGCTGCCACCTGCTGCTGGACAAGCCGGTCGCGTTCACCGTGCCGGACGCCCGCGCGGTGGCCGAGGCGGTGCGCGCCCACCGCCGCGCATCGGTGGTGTTCTTCACCGTCCGCTTCGGCGGCGAGCAGATCCCGTGGCTGGAACACCACGCCGAACTGGGCGGCTGGTTCACCGGCCGCTCCGACTGGCTCGGCTCGGTGTTCGCCCCGGGCAGCACCAGCCCGTACGCGGCCTCGGCCTGGCGCCAGGACAAGGGCGCGCTCTGGGACGTCGGCCCGCATGCGCTGTCCGTGCTGCTGCCGGTGCTGGGCGACGCGACCCGGGTCACCGCCGTCGCCGGACCGCTGGACACCGTCCACCTGGTGCTGCGCCACGCCGGCGGCGCCTCCAGCACGCTCGCGCTCAGCCTGACCGCCCCCCGGGCGGGCGGCGGCATCGCGATGGAACTGCGCGGCGAACACGGGGTGGCACAGCTGCCCGAGCGAGGCGAGGGCCCGACCGTCGCCCTCCACCGGGCGCTGGACGCCCTGCTGGCCTCCGCCGCCTCGGGCCGGCCGCACCCGTGCGACGCGGACTTCGGCCTGCGGGTGGTGGAGATCCTGGCGGCCGCCGAGCGCTCCCTCGCCGAGGGCACCGCGGTCGAGGTCTGAGCGGTCGAGGTCTGAGAGGTTGGGGCCTGACGGCGTTGACGGTCGAAAGTCGAAAGGGGCCGGGCGGGGCGGTCGACGCCCCGCCCGGCCCCGTCCGTCAGATGCCGAACGGTGCCGCGTAGCGGACGGTACCGGCGGGCAGCGGGTGCCCCGGGTCCAGGGCGAGGGCCATCAGGGCCTCGTCCGGGACCTCGATGCTCAGGCCGATGCCGTGGGTGGAGGCCCGGCCGAAGCCGAACCGGGGGTAGTAGTCCGGGTGCCCGAGGACGACCACGTACCGCTCGCCGAGGTCCGTCGCCGCTGCGAGGGCGGCGCGGATCGCGGCGGAGCCGGCGCCGGTGCGCTGGTACTCGGGGAGCACGGCGCAGGGGGCCAGGCACAGGGCCGGGACGTCGCCGATGTGGCAGCGGGTCAGCAGGGCGTGGCCGACGACGGTGCCGTGCTCGTCGGCCGAGAGGAGCGACAGACCCTCGATCCAGGCGGGGTCGGCCCGCAGGGCGTCGACGAGGTCGGCCTCCCCGGCGGTGTCGAAGGCGGCGAGGTTGATGTCGCGGACGGCGGGGATGTCGGCGCCGGTCTCGGCGCGCGTGGTCCAGTTGCGCATGGTGGACGGGATTCCGTTCCTGAAGGGGTACGTACGGTGCCCCGCGAGCTCACGCTCCCAGCGGGACGGGACAGGACGACGTCAGGCCGCGGCCCGGGACGTGAGGGAGACCCGGACGCTGCGCACGGCGGCCATGAGCGCGGTCATCAACCCCACCTCCCTCTTTCTCCACGGAACATCCTGTTTCGGCACGTACGATCCACCACCCTACCGGATCGGCCGGTCAGGCGTCCGGCGGGCCCGGGCGGAGGGCTTCCGGGCGGCGGTCGGTCGGGCGGGCCGGGGGGATGACCGGGGCGCGGAAGTCGCGGGGGCCGGTCCAGAGGGCGGGGACGGAGTCGCTGCGGCGGGCGAGTTCGTAGGCCAGGGCCTCGTAGTTGATCCGCCAGCCGTTGAAGTGCCGCCAGCCGTCCTCGACCGGGCGCTCGCGCGGGAAGCCCGCAGCGGTGATCATCGCGACCGCACCCAGGTACTCGGCGTAGGTGAGCCGGATCGGGGTGGTCGGGTCCGGGTCGGCGTCGAAGTCGATGCGCAGCGAGCGGGCGATGTCGCGCATCGCGGTGAAGCCGGCCCGGATCACCAGCCGGGCCTCGGGCGGGGCCGAGCGCGGGCAGAGGGCGAGGTGCAGGGCGGCCGCGTCCATCACCGCGATCAGCCCGACCACCCAGCTGCGGTTGGCCTGCGGGGAGCGGAAGGACAGCAGCACCGGGTAGTTGGAGTGGCTCTCGCCGATGTCGGCGGCCAGCCGCTCCCAGTCGCGGTAGAGCTGGGGGAGCGCGGTCTCGGTGTCGACCAGGGACTGTCGGGCGAGCAGCTCCGGGCCCCAGGCGGGCTCGCCGGCCCGGGACTGCAGCAGCGTCACCTCGGTCTCGCGCCGCTGGTAGGCGGCGTACAGGGTGGGCAGGTAGGCGATCTGCAGGGCGATCACCAGCGGGCCGCTGGCGGCGGCGAGGAAGTCGATCGCGGACAGCTGCAGCCGCTCCCCGCTGGCGAAGCCGAGGGTGAACAGGCTGGACCCGGCCTCCCGGACGGACACCGTCCAGCTGAGGTCCGAGGTGCCGTGCAGGATCAGTGAGTAGGCGAGCAGCATCCCGCTGAGCCACACCGCCAGCATGCCCAGCAGCACCAGCGGCGCCAGCCAGGTCAGCGCGCGGTCCTGCGCCCGGTAGGTGCCGAAGGGGGTGGCCCACAGCCGCAGCACGGTGCGCAGTACGGCCCACAGCCGGTACACCAGGGCGGAGTAGAGCCCGCGCGGGACGACCAGGGTGCGCAGGATGCTGCCCACGACGAGCAGGAGCAGCAGCACGCCGAGCAGGGTGTGGATCATCCTCATGGCGTCATTCTGGCGGTCCGCGGGGGCGGCCGCGGAGCGGGGAGGGCGTGACGGGTGCGTCCCATGAGGTCGCCGTGGGGTCCCGGTGGGGTCCCGGTGGGGTTCCCGCGTTTGCTATGACCATGATCACACCGGGTTCGGGCGCCCGTGGAACAGCCCGAACCGCATCTATCCCAGTGAGGGGGCCGTCCCAGGAGATCGGAGACCGGATGCGTGCTGCACGGCGGCAGGATGGGCAGGCCGAGGCCGAGGTCGAGGCCGGGGTCGAGGTCGAGGTCGAGGCCGGGGTCGAAGCCGAGGTCGAGGCCAGGGTCGAGGAGCGGGGGCCCGGGCGCCGCCGGTGGCGTCCGCTGCGGTGGATCGACTACCCGCGGCGCGGTCGGCGCGGGGTCCGCCGCTGGCTGCCGTCCTGGCGGCAGCTGCTGGTGGTCCTGGGGCTGCCGACGGTGGCGCTGACCGGCCTGGTGGCCTGGTTCTTCACGGTCACCAAGGTCCCGGCGGACCTCAACGCCTTCGCCACCCAGCAGAACAACGTCTACTACTGGGCGGACGGCACCGAGATGGCCCGGGTCGGCGAGACCAACCGGCAGGAGGTGCCGCTGGACCGGGTGCCCGAGCCGGTGCAGTGGGCGGTGCTGTCGGCCGAGAACGCGACGTTCTACTCGGACCCGGGGATCTCCGTCTCCGGCATCGGGCGCGCGGTCGTCGCGATGGCCACCGGCGGCGACACCCAGGGCGGCTCGACCATCACCCAGCAGTACGTCAAGAACATCTACCTCAACCAGCGCCAGGACATGTCCCGCAAGCTCAGCGAGATGGTCATCGCGATCAAGCTGGACCAACGGATGAGCAAGCAGGACATCCTGGCCGGCTACCTGAACACCAGCTGGTTCGGGCGCGGCAGTTACGGCATCGAGCGGGCCGCGGCCGCGTACTACGGCAAGGACGTGTCGCAGCTCAACCCGAGCGAAGGGGCCCTGCTGGCCGCCCTGTTGAAGGGCGCCGGGCAGTTCGACCCGGCGCTGAGCGCGGACAACCACCAGCGCGCCGAGGACCGGTGGGCCTGGATCCTGGACCGGATGGTCGACACCGGAAAGCTCTCCGCCGCCGAGCGCGCCACCTACACGGTGTTCCCCGAGCCTCGGCCGCAGCCGAAGGCGGCCGGGCTGAGCGGCCAGATCGGCTACCTGGTGGACATGGCCCGCGGCTACGTGGAGGGCCACAGCGATATCACCCCGGCCCAGTTCGACCTCGGCGGCCACCAGATCCACACCACCTTCGAGAAGACGAAGGTCGCCGCCCTCACGGCGGCGGTGCGGGACGCCACCCAGGGGATCGACCCCAACAGCCGGGAGGCCGACAAACTGCTCAAGGTCGGCGCGGCCTCGGTGGCCCCGGACGGGCGGATCGTCGCGCTCTACGGCGGTCCCGACTACCTGAAGCAGGGCTTCGACAACGCCAACACCTCGTCCGTGCCCATCGGTTCGGCCTTCACCCCGCTGGTGTACGCGGCCGGCCTCAGTCAGGGCGTGCAGCACAAGCGCGGCGGCGACCGGACCCCGGTGACGCCCGACACCGTCTATGACGGCGACAACGGGGTGAACGTGCTGACCCCGGAGGGCCCGTACTGGGGGCGGGACGGGAAGATCGTGAAGACCGCCAACGACGGCAAGCGGAACTGGGGCCGGGTCTCGCTGCGCAGCGCGGTGGAGCAGTCCGTCAACGGGCCGATGATGCAGCTCGGCATGGACGTCGGCCTGGACAAGGTCCAGCAGACCGCGGCGGCTCTGGGCCTGCTGCCCGACAGCTTGGGCGAGCTGGTGCCCGCCTTCGGGGTCGGCAACTCCAGGCCGAGCGCGATCCGGGCCGCCGACGCGTACGCCGCCTTCGCGGCCGGCGGCAGCCACACCGACCCGTACTCGGTGCTCCAGGTCACCCGCAACGGCGAGCCGCTCGCGCTGCGGCTGCCCACCGCCTCCCAGGCGCTGCCGGCGGGGGTGGCGCGGGACGTGGACGCGGCGCTCAAGGGGGCGGTGCGCGGCGGGAGCGCCAAGGCGCTGGCGGAGGCGGGCCCGGACGTGGCGGGCAAGTTCGGCACCACGCCGGACCGTACGGCCGGGTGGACGGTCGGCTACGACGGGCGGCTGGCGACGGCGGTCACGGTGTTCCGGGCGGACCTGAAGGACATGAAGCTGCTGTCGCTGGAGGGCCTCGGCGGGGCGTCGCCGGACACCCCGGACTCCGACCTGCCGGGGCGGATCTGGACGGCGTTCATGAAGGCGGCGGGGTAAGGGTTCGTGAAGGCGGCCGGGTAGGGGTTCGTGGAGGCGGCGGGGTGGCGCCCTACGCGGTCGGGGCGGTCGGGGCCGGGAAGACCCGGTCCAGCAGAGCCCCGAAGGTGCGGCGGTCGTCCTCGTCCAGTTGCTCCAGGGTGGTGGGGTCGGACAGCAGCTCGCTCCGGATCAGCCGTACGGTCCGTTCCCCCTCCTCGGTGAGGACCACGTTCTTGATCCGGCGGTCGGCGGGGTCGGTCTCGCGGCGGACCAGGTCGCGGGCCTCCAGGCGGTCCACGATGCCGGTGACGTTGGAGGCGTCGCAGCCGAGCAGGTCGGCGAGGGTGCGCATCGGGCGGGGGCCGCGGAGCAGGCTGAGCATCTTGCCCTGCATCAGGGTGAGCCCGTGCACGGTGGCCGCCGCGGCGAAGCGGCGGTAGTACGCCGCGGCCACCCGGGCGAGCTGGTCCATGAGATCGGCGGGGGTGGGGGAGGCGGGCGACTCGGACGTATCGGGCATGACACCAGCATAGGCGGAATGCTTGACATCTTCAATCATTGAGGTTTAGCGTCCATATTGCTTGAGGATATGAACCATCTACCTCTTCAAGTCATCCGGAAGGGACTGCACCACCTCATGACTCCGACCGACACCACGATGACCGTCGCGGACACCGTCGCCCGCCTGCGCGCC
The DNA here is from genome assembly GCF_040303245.1 of Kitasatospora sp. NPDC096077. Lineage (NCBI taxonomy): Bacteria > Bacillati > Actinomycetota > Actinomycetes > Kitasatosporales > Streptomycetaceae > Kitasatospora > Kitasatospora sp. NPDC096077. Next base: position 124,188 of record NZ_JBEOSV010000011.1, read on the forward strand.
ACCTTCGCCACCGGCCGTACCAAGCCGCTCGCCTGGCGCCGGGCCCAGCTGGCCGCCCTGCGCGCCCTGCTCACCGAGCAGACCGAGGCGCTCCAGCAGGCCCTGCACGCGGACCTGGGCAAGAGCCCGGCCGAGGCGTACCGCAGCGAGATCGGCTTCACGATCAACGAGCTCGACCACGCCGTGACGCACCTGGAGCAGTGGCTGAGCCCGAAGCCGGCCGCCGTGCCGGAGGCGTTCCGGCCCGCCGAGGCGAGCGTGGTGCGCGACCCGCTCGGCGTGGTGCTGGTCATCGCGCCGTGGAACTACCCGCTCCAGCTCGCCCTGGCCCCGGTGGTCGGCGCGCTGGCCGCCGGCAACGCGGTCGTGGTCAAGCCCAGCGAGCTCGCCCCCGCGACCTCCGCCGCGATCGCCCGCCTGCTGCCCGAGTACCTCGACCAGGAGGCGGTGGCGGTCGTCGAGGGCGCCGTCCCCGAGACCACCGCGCTGCTGGAGCAGCGCTTCGACCACATCTTCTACACCGGCAACGGCACGGTCGGGCGGATCGTCATGACCGCCGCCGCCCAGCACCTCACGCCGGTCACCCTGGAGCTCGGCGGCAAGAGCCCGGTCGTGGTCGAACCCGGCGCCGACCTGGCCGCCACCGCCCAGCGGATCGCCCGGGGCAAGTTCCAGAACGCCGGCCAGACCTGCGTCGCCCCGGACTACGTGCTCGCCATCGGCGACACGGCCGCCGCGCTGGAGGCCGAACTCGCCGCAGCAGTAGAGGAGTTGTACGGACCGGACCCGGCCGCCAGCGCGCTGTACGGGCGGATCGTCAACGAGCGTCACTTCGACCGCCTCGCCGCCCTGCTCGCCGACGGGCGGACCGTCACCGGCGGCGAACAGGACCGGTCGCAGCGCTACCTCGCCCCGACCGTCCTGGCCGACGTCTCCCCGGACGCCCCGGTGATGCGCGCGGAGATCTTCGGCCCGATCCTGCCGATCATCGCCGTGCCCGACCTGGACGCCGCGATCGCCTTCATCAACGAGCGGGACAAGCCGCTCGCGCTGTACGCCTTCACCGAGTCGGACGAGACCAAGCGGCGGCTGACCGAGGAGACCTCCTCGGGCGCGCTCTCCTTCGGCCTGCCGGTCTCCTACCTGGCCATGCCCGAGCTGCCGTTCGGCGGCGTCGGCGAGAGCGGCATGGGCCGCTACCACGGCGAGTACTCGATCGAGACGTTCAGCCACGCCAAGGCCGTCGTCCACAAGCCGCTCGCCTGAGGGCGCTACCGGCCCCCTGCCCGTCCTTCCGGGGACGGCAGGGGGCCGGCGGTCACTTCACCAGGCGGGACCAGTCGGCGGGCTGGCCCGGGTCGAGGGCGCGCAGCTTGTCCAGGACCTTCGGGTCCTGGACGTCCAGCCAGTCGGCGACCTGACGGAACGTCACACAGCGGACGCCGTCCCGGTGGCAGACGTCCTTCACCACGTCCTCGACGGCGTCCATGTAGATGCCGCCGTTCCAGTCCTCGAAGTGGTTGCCGATGAACAGCGGGGCCCGGCTGCCGTTGTAGACCCGCTCGAAGCCGGCCAGGTAGCTCTCCCGGGCCTCCTTCTCCCACATGTCGAACTTCTTCGGGTCGCCCTTGGTGCTGTTCCCGGACTGGCCGGCCAGGAAGTTGAAGTCCATCGACAGGCCCTGGCTCGACCTGGCGGGGAACGGCAGCATCTGGAGCGGGAAGTTCCAGATGCCCTCCTTGGTCTTGACCGGCCAGACCTGGAACTCCCCCGGGGAACTGGCGTCGTAGCGGAAGCCCGCCGCCTTCTCGGCCGGGAGCAGGTTCTTCTGCCCCTCCAGGCAGGGGGCCCGGCCGCCGACCAACTCCTTGGTGTAGTCGAAGGGGAGGGCCGGGAGGTCCTTGTAGCCGGTGTTGGTCTTCCAGTGGGTGACGAAGGAGACGGCCTGGTCGAGCTCGCTCTTCCACTCGTCCGTGCTCCAGTCGCCGCCGCCCTTCTTGCCGCAGAAGTGGCCGTTGAAGTGGGTGCCGATCTCGTTGCCGTCCAGCCAGGCCAGCCGCAGCTGTTCCAGGGTGTCCCTGATGTGGGGGTCGGTCGCGTAGTCGATCGAGGCGGCGCCCGGGTCGTGCTGGGGCGGGTGGTAGAGGGAGCGCTTGGCCTTGGGGAGGGTGTAGAGGCCGGAGAGGAAGTAGGTCATCTGGGCGTTGTTCTCCGCGCCGAGCTTTCGGAAGCGGGAGAACAGGTGGTCGTCGCCCTCCAGGCCGCCGTCCCAGGAGAAGACCACGAACTGGGGCGGTTTCTCCCCGGGTTTGAGCTTCTCGGGGGTGGGTTGTTTGGGCTGGGGGCCGGTGTAGGAGGTCGAGCCGTCGCCGATCAGCTTGACCTGGCCGTCCCAGGTGGGGGTGGGGGTGGGGGTGGGACTTGGTGTCGGGGCGGGTGTCGGGTCCGCTTCGGGGGCCGTGGGGTCGGGGGCGGCGGCGTGCGGTCTGCTCTCCGAGAAGGAGTCCCCCGTGGTGAGGGTGAGGGATGCCATGACCCCCACGGCCAACAGGACGGCTGCACTGCGAGCAGTCCGCACCGGGTCCCCTTCGTTCGGCCTACAGTTCGATCATTCAACTGATCGATGACTTGAGACCGTCGAAAGGTTGCGCGCCGTCGCGGATCGGTTCCGCTAGGCCCGATCCGTGGCAAGCCAAGTGCGCCAGACGCGGCGGGAGTTCGGGGTGTCGGGATGGTCGAGCATCCACTCCAGGTAGCCCGCATGGATCCGAGCCCACGGACTGTCGAATGCCGCGGCGGCCGCGATCCCGCGCCGGAGGTCCTCCCCGTCGACGGACCGGGCGAGGCGGACGAACTCGCGGTCCTTGCAGCGGTAGGGCCGTGCGACGACGATCCCGATGAGCTCGACGAGCTTCGCCCGCGTCCGCGCGTCGAGGCGGGCGGCGGCCAGGTCCCTGATCAGTCGTTGCTTCGTCCCCCAGGACTTGGCACCCCGGGTCCACTCCTCCGGGTACCGCGCCTCCCGTTCGAGGAAGAGCAGGGCGTAGGGCAGTCCCGGCCAGTCCGTCAGGTCTGCGGCGGCTGGGCGCCCCCACAGGCTGTCGGGGAAGGAGTGCGCCTGGCGGGCGCGCCAGAGGTCGTTCGCCTCCGCCGTCGCCGCATCGAGCTGCGGCCCGGCCGAGTGGCGGCCCAGGAGGAGAAGGTGGTTGTACGCGTCGAGCGCGGCCCGGACCAGGTCCTGCATCCTGGTCAGATGGGCCATGGCGGCTTCGCGCTCTTCGCGACGGTCGGAGATCAGACCGTGGGACCAACCCAGTCGGTCGTCCCAGGAACCGGCCCTCTGGTGCGGGGAATCCACTCGTCCACCTGCTCGAATTCGTTGTCGATGGCAGGGTAGTCGACTGCTCGTGGGTGTGGCTCCCCGCCCGCGCCTCGTCCTGGGCCGTGGAACGGCCGGCTCGGGCTCCGGTGCAGCATGGAGATGCCCCCGGAGTCGCGAATTCTCCGGGGGCGACATCACGCGGGGCCTTGAGCGGTTCGGCGATCAGCCGGCGGGGTGGGAGAGGTCCTGGCGGAAGGCCTCGGCGGCGGCGTGGGTGTAGAAGCGCCGGATGCGGAAGGAGGAGCCGGGGACGCGGAGGTACTCGTGGTGGTTGAGGTTCCAGATGCCCCAGGAGTCGAGCTGGAGGAAGTGCGGGCTGTGGGCGGCGATCAGGCGGACCTCGAACGCGGGCTGGGGCTCGTTCTTGCGGATCCAGGCCTCGGCGTGGGCGAAGGAGTAGAAGCGGAGCGGTTCGTCGGCCGGCGGCAGGGCCTTGACCAGGTGGCCGGAGTCGCGGTCGCGGACGACCCAGGCCTGGTAGGTGAAGCCGGGAGGGGGATCGGCCGGGACGATGGCGTACGGGGAGCAGGAGTCGTTCGTCATCGCCGGGTCGCCACCTGGATGAAGCCGGAGGCCTTCTCCACGCGTTCGGCGAACTCGTTGAACTCGCCGTCGATGGGGGAGATGGTCGCCTTGGTGGGGACGAGGATCGCGCCGGCCTGCCGGTCGGTGATCTGGCGAAGGGCGGCCTGCAGCATGGGGCGGTACTCCGGCCCGCGGACGTCGGCCTCGTCGTCGACGACGATGAGGGAGATGTCCCAGTTGAAGGCGGTGGCGTAGGCCTCGCAGAGGGCCAACTCGCGCTCGGGGAAGGCGGAGTCGCGCTTCGCCAGGTAGATGACCACCTGGAGGCGCTGCAAGGTCTCGGGAGCGGTGGGGCGGCTCAACGTACATCCCTCTCTGTAGCTGTACGACTACCGGGTGTGTCCACTGTGGGCTATGCTGGGGAATCGTTCAACTTGTCTGCACCGCAAGTGGAATTGAGCGTGAGTCATGAACCGCAAGGAACTTGACCCGACGGCATCCCCGCGCCACTCCTTCGGCGCACTGCTCCGCAGTTCGCGGGAGGCCCTGGGCTGGACCCAGGGGGAGTTGGGCGCCCTCATGGGGTACTCGGACAGCTACATCTCGGCGGTGGAAACCGGCCGCAAATCCACCAGCAGGGACTTCGCCAGGGCGGCCGACAAGGCGCTCGGGACGGGGCAGACGCTGGAGTTGATGTGGGTCGGGATGCGGAAGAAGGGCTTCTTGGAGGGCTTCCCCGAGCATGCTGCGCAGGAGGCGCGTGCGGCGAAGATCAGGATCTTCGAGCCGATCCTCATTCCAGGGCTCTTCCAGACCAAGGCCTACGCTGCTGCGCGAGAGGCGGCGGCCGTGCAGCGAGGAAGCAGCACGCAGGATCAGGCCGACGATCGAGTGCGCTTTCTCGTCGCGCGCCAGCGGCTCCTCAGGCGCGCGGACCCGCCCCTCATCCACGCAGTGATAGACGAGAGTGGCATCCGCCGCCCGGTCGGTGGCGCCGCGACGATGCGCGCGCAGCTCGACCATCTGGCGGAGCTCGCGACCAGGCCGAACGTGATCTTCCAGGTGGCCCCGTTCGGGATGGCTGAACATGCCCCGTTCCGATCCGTCGTCACTTTGCTGACGTTCGCTGACCGCTCCGTGGTCGGCTACACGGAGTCCGCCGAACAAGGCTTTGTCGTAAGGGAAGACAGGACTGTCAGAGCGTGGGAAAGGGCCTACGATCGGTTTCAGGTGGAAGCGCTGACCAGAGCTGCGACCCTCGACCTGCTTCACCGGGCCCGAAAGGAACTTTGACCCATGACCAGCCTCGATCTGTCCCGCGCTTCCTGGTTCAAGTCGTCGTACTCCGACAATGGTGGGACCTGCGTGGAGGTCTCGCCCGACTTCCCCGGCGTCGTTCCGGTCCGTGACTCGAAGGATGCGACGGGCCCGGCGCTGGTCTTCCCGGCCGACGCCTGGCAGTCCTTCATCGCCGCGACCGTCGCCGGCGAGTTCGGCGGCCACTGACGATGCCGCGCCCTCGCCATGATTCGCGAAGCCTGGAAGGGGACTTCGATCATGAGTCGTACGGAGCATCTGGATCTGACCGGCGCTACATGGATCAGGTCTAGCTATAGCGGCAACGGCGGGAGTTGCGTCGAGGTGGCGCGCTGGGTGAAGTCGAGCTATAGCGACAACGGCGGCTCCTGCGTTGAGGTAGCCCCAGGCCTTTCCGGCGTGAGGCCTGTCCGTGACTCGAAGGACCCTGAGGGGCCGGTGCTCCTCTTTCCCATCGCCGCCTGGCGATCCTTCGTCGCCGCGACCGTCGCTGGCGAGTTCGGTGAAGTCTGACCTCGGCATTTACTCGGGCGGAGTCGTTGCACTTGCCGTGTCCCACGCAGGTCGTGACGATCCGTTCGCTTGTTCAGATCGCGCGGATCATGGCGGTTAGTCGGGGCGAGTCGGGTGAGGGCTGCTGGCTGTTGATGGCCTGGTAGCCCCAGCTCTCGTACAGATCCTGGACCTTGCCGTCTCCGGCGAGCGGGTTGACCATGAGGGTGACTCGGTCTTCGGAGCGGTGGGCGAGGAGTTCGTCGTGGATGCGGCGGGCGGTGCCGGTGCCGCGCCAGGGGGTGCGGACGCCGATCTCCTTGATGACCAGCACGGGGGTGTCGGTGTAGCCGTCGGGCAGGGGTTCGGTCATGCGCTTCCAGTACCGGTCACCGGTGTCGGCGGTGTTGCCGTAGGCGTACCCGACCGGCACCTCGCCGTCGTAGCCGAGGACGAGTTCGAATCCGGGCTCGGTGGCGTGCCGGTCGACGCGTTCGGCGAACGTCTCGACGCGGTAGTTGACCAGGTGCAGTAGGGGCGCCCGGACGTCCGCGTAGACGTCGAGCAGGTCCTGGCGGGCCTGGTCGGTCAGGTCGGTGTGGTGGCGGAGCTCGACGGTCACGCGGTGGTCCTCCTGGTGTCACGGGCGTGCTGGGCCCAGGTGCGGGCCGGGTGGCTTCCGGCCGCGAGGTCGGTGAGCTTGGTGCCGAAAGCGGTCAGCATCCCGGTGACCCGCGGGTGTGCGGACACCTCGGTCGGCACCGACATGGCGGTGGCGATGGCGGGTTCGAGGGCGCCTTGGCCGAGCTGGGCGTGGGCGAGGCGGACGGTGGTGATCGCGTGCGAGCGCTGCATGGCGCCCCGGCGAAGGGCCATGCTGCGGTGTGCGTGGGCCTCGGCCTCCTCCCAGCTACCTGCCGACAGGTAGGCGGCCAGGGCCAGGGACTCGAGTTCCGACTGGTCGTAGAACGCGGTTATCCACAGTGGGCGGGAGGCGCCGGGGTCGGCCCGGTCGAGGGCGTCCTGCGCGTGGCCGAGCGAGCGGCGGACGGCGTTGGTGTCGCCGGTCAGGCCGTGGATGGCCGCGTGGCGGGCATGTCCGAGGGAGGCGAACAGCGAGTCGCGACGGGCGATAGGGAGGTTGCGGGCCACATCGTTGGCGGCGAGCGCGTCGCCGGGGCGGCCGAGGTGGCGGTACAGGCTGCCGGCGTGGGACCAGATGCGGAACTGGATGCCGCTGTCGCCGGACATCGCGGCCAGCGAGGCGGCCTTCTGGTGGTACTGGAGGGCGGCCTCGAAGCGGCGGCCGTCGATGGCAGCCCACATCGCGCTCGACATGAAGGAGGCCGCACTGGCGTACAGCTGGGCCCTGATCCGCTGAGTGGCGGTGCCGAGCTCCTGGAGGGCGAGGGCTTCGTCGGCGAGTTGGCCGGCGCGCGTCTCGATGCTGAGCCGCCCGCCGTGGCGGTGGTCGCTGGCGACGACCTCGGCAAAGCGGGCCTGCAACCGCTGCACGTCGCTGATCCCGATCCGACGCGGTCCGGCCGTGGCTGCGGTGCCGGTCAGCACGGCCACCGCCGTGCCTCCGGCAGTCGCTATGAAGTCGCGTCGCCTCACGTCTTCCTCCGTTGCGCTGCGGGTCCGCCCCGTGGGGGTGAAGCCCAGTTCCTCGGGCAGGCAGTCGAATACTGCCGTGAGCGCGAGGCGTATCTTCACCGGAGGCCAACGGGTCCGACCGGTCAGCCAGTTGTGCACTGTGCGCTCTGAAACCGTGCCGGGCTTCCCTGTGAGGATCTCGACCTCGGCGTTCACCTCGCGGGCTAACTCTGCCTTCGTCATGCGGCGTTCGGCCATCTGGAGGCGGAGTGCGACGTTGGCCACCATGCGATCAACGTAGCCGCGCTGTGACGTGGTGTGCAGGGGAACGGGTAATGGGGCGGTCAAGTTTTCCGGTTCGCTGCACAGTGCGAAGGCTCGCACTCTGCCTCACGGTCCGGTAGCTGACTGTCGTTCACTGGTTGCGTAACGTCGCCCTTCCTTCCCTGGGGCGGTGCCTGGCACCAGGCACCGGGAGCCGAATCCCTCTGACCGAGCGAGGAGCCAGCACGATGCACACCCTGGCCCGCTACCGCCGCCGCGTCGCCCGCCGCCCCAAGACGGTGGTCGCCCAGCCCGACTCGATCTGCAACCTCGACTGCACTTACTGCTATCTGCCCGCCCGCAAGCGGCGGACCCCAATGCCGGTAGCCGTCGCCGAAGCCGTGGCGGCCTCGATCGCCGAGTTCGCCGACACCACATCCCCGGAACCGGTCGAGGTCGTCTGGCACGCCGGCGAGCCGCTGGCGGTCGGTCGTAACCGCCTCGCCGAGCTGCTGGCCCCGTTCGAGCCGTTGCGGCAGGCTGGGCTCGTTGAGCACTCGGTGCAGACCAACGGCGTGCTCATCACCCCGGCCTGGTGCGACTTCCTGGCCGAGTACGGGTTCCGGGTCGGGGTGAGCATCGACGGCCCGGTCGCCCTCAACCGCCAGCGTGTGGACTGGGGCGGGCGCCCGGCCTTCGATCGAATCATGAAGGGAATCGGCCGGCTGCGTGAGCACGGCACCAGGTTCTCGGTCATCTCCGTCGTCAGTGCGGAGAGCATCGGCGAGCCCGAGAACCTGCTCGACTTCACCGCCGAGCTCGGCTGCCACACCGTGGGGTTGAGCATGGAAGAGGCCGAGGGTGCCAACACCGAGCGCGCTGTTCCGACCGTCGAGCAGGCCCGCGAGTTCTGGCGCCGCACCATCGCCTGGTCCCGTACCAACCCGGGCCTGACCATCCGCGAGATCGACCGGCTCGGCGGCTACCTGCGGGCGGTCCGCGCCGGGCGGCACACCGCCTGGGACCAGGCCCTGATCGACCCCATCCCGACCGTCGCCTCCAACGGCGATGTCGTCCTGCTCTCGCCCGAACTCGCCGGGATCACCGACCCGGCCTACGAGGACTTCCGGGCCGGGAACGTCCTGGAGCAGACCATCGGCTCCATGCTGGACCGCGCCCACCACCTCCGGTACGTGCGCGAGTTCCTGACCGGCCTGGACGAGTGCGAGGCCACCTGCGAGTTCTTCGGCTTCTGCCGGGGAGCCCAGGCCGGCAATCGCTACTTCGAGAACGGTCGCCTGGACACCACCGAGACGAACTACTGCCGCGTGTCCCGGCAGGCCCTGGTCACCGCCCTGTCCGATACCGTCCGAGAGGAGCAAGCCGCATGACCCTGCTCGAACTGCTGGCCGTCAGCGACACCCCCGTGATCACCGACCTCACCACCGGCACCGGCACCGAGGTCGCTGTCGCGAAGTTCGACAACCGACCCACCTGGGACAACCCGGCGCCCAAGTTCGACAACCGTCCCACCTGGGACAACTGGAACAACAAGGGCAAATAGCGTCACCCGAACCAGCCGGGCCCGCACCTGCGGTGCGGGCCCGGCCCACCAAGAGAGCGGAGCCCCCGTGGACAGCATCACCTTCGGCCGCGTCACCGTCGCCCTGCCCCGCCTGGACGAGCCCGGCCTCTACCTGTCCAATGTCACCACCCTGGACTCCGCCCGGGGCATCGTCCAGGACTTCCAGTACGGCGACGCCGACCTGCGCGACCTTGACCTCGCCGAGACCAGCCTCATCACCGGCCGCGTCAGCGCTCTGCGGGCCGACCGCGTTCAGCTCGACAAGGTTCGCCTCGACTCCGTCGAGTTCGACACCTGCGACCTGGCCACCGCCCGCATCACCGACAGCAAGCTGACCCGCGTGTTCTTCCGCAACTGCAAGCTCATGGGCGGCAACCTGACCGGCCTGAACCTGGACAACGTGCTCTTCGAGAACTGCAAGTTCGACTACGCGAGCTTCGATCAGGTCCGGGCCACCGGCCCGGTCGTGTTCTCCAAGTGCGTGCTCACCGAGGCGACCTTCACCGGCTGTGACCTCGGCGGGGCGGTCCTGGACGCGTGCACGCTGCGGCTGACCGAGTTCGCCCGGGGCAAGTACAAGGACCTCGACCTGCGCGGCAACGACCTGACCTCGCTGCGAGGGGTGTCCAGCCTCGGCAAGGTGATCATCGACCGCGCCCAGCAGGCCGAACTCGCCGAAGCCCTGATCGGCGAGCTGGACGTGACCTTCGGCGACACGCTCCACGAGCGCCGGTGACCCGACCCGGGAGGAGCCCGGATTGAACCTTGCCGTAGCCCACACCGATCCTGCCGCCCTGATCAGCCGGTGCGAGACCGCCGGGGTCCGCACTGTCCTCAACGAGGCGGACTACGAGTCAGGGGCGGTCCTGCCCGCCGGCCCCTGGCAGCCCCTGGCCACCGAGCTGGCCGCACGCCTCAAGCCGGATGCCACCACTGCGGACGACACGCTGGTGGAGCTGGTCAAGCTTCCTGATGGCCCGGCGCCGGTCAGCCTGGCGGCTCTGGCGGACCCGCTCGGCGACCCGGACGCCGTCCACCTCGGCCAGGCCGCCAGCCCCGCCAAGGCCCTGACCACCACCCCCAACTACCAGGACGGGCGCCGCATCGGGCTGCACGTCGACAACTGGGACCGGCTCGATTACGACAGCAAGGACACCGGCCGTCGGCGCCTGTGCTTCAACCTCGGCCCGGGAGCCTGCTACCTTCTGCTCGCTGACCTCGATATCCGCACGATCTGCCGCACGCTCTACAGCGACCCGGGCAGCCGCTACCCGCACACTGACGACCTGCGGGCCTACGTCGCCAGCCACCGGTCCCTGCGAGTCCTCCGCATCCGGCTGGACCCCGGCGAGGGCTACATCGCTCCCACCGAGCTGTTGCCCCACGACGGCTCGACCGAGGGTCAGAGCGAGCCGTCCACCGCGGCGTTCTGGCTCGGCCACTGGCCGCGCGGCGTCCTGCCGGCCCTGGTCTGACCGGCGGCAACCCGAAACGCACGGCGCCCGGCACCGCCAGAAGCGGTGCCGGGTGACTTCCCCGTCGCCGAGTACGCCCACCACCACATGATCAAGCTCCCGGTCTGGCATCGTGAGCAGGATCTCGAACTGGCCGAGCAGTACGTTCGCGCGGCCATCAAGATCAGCGACCATCACGAGGAGCTGCAGTGACCGTCACCTCCCCCGAGTTCGTGGCCGGCCTGGCGGCCGATGCCGAAGCTGCCGGCATCACCGGCTTCGTCGCCGCCGCCGTGATCGACCACGACGGGCGGGTCCTGCTCGTGCGTCGCAACCCCGACGACTACATGGGCGGGATGTGGGAGATCCCCTCCGGAACAGTCGAGGCCGGGGAGACCATCCTGGACGCCCTGCACAGGGAGACCGCCGAGGAGACCGGCCTGACCATCGGCCAGATCACCGGCTACATCGGACACTTCGACTACCGGAACAGCCGCGGCGGCACCACCCGCCAGTTCAACTTCGCCGTCACCGTGGAGAAGACCGAGCCGGTCGTCCTCACCGAACACGACGCGCACCAGTGGGCGCTCCCCGGCGAGCTGCCCGAGGTCAGCGACGCGGTCCGCAAGCTGATCGCCCGCTGAGGCGGCGCGGGTGTGGCGGGGCCCTCGGATTCCACGAGGGCCCCGCCACACTGCGGTCGAGATGACCTGGTGCGGCTCAAGGGAGTGACTGCCGATGGGCTGCCGAGCTCCTGCCTGGCCTGGTCCGACTCCAGCGACAGCTCCACGGCGAGCTCCTTACAACGGAGCGTCCGTCTGCCGGCATGCCGGGGTCGAGAAGGCGGCGAACGCAGTATCCAGCAGTTCGCCGAGGTCCTCTCGGCCGTCGCTCGCACTCCATTGCCCGAGGACGATCCACAGGACTTCGAGCGCCGCCGCTACCCGAACGTTGGCGATGACCGATGATCCGTCGGTCGAGGAGGTCGTCTTCTGCAGGCGGGCGACGATCTCCGGTCGCCATTCAGCCTGCTTCTCGCGGAGGCGTGCGCACAGGGCCGGGGTCTGCTCGATGAGGCCGAGGATCGTCACGAGTTCCTGAACGTCGCCCACGAGGAACCTCACGGCTGCCTCCAGGACGTTGCGCAGCCTGCTCCAGTCGTCCTGGTCAGCCGGCTCGGCATCGAGCGCGTCGGTGATGACGCCACCGACGGGGTCGAAGACGAACAGGACCACGTCTTCCTTGGTGCCGAAGTAGCGCAGGAAGGTGCTCCGCGACACTCCGGCGGCTTCGGAGAGGTCGGCGAAGGTGACCTGGTCGAAGCCGGTGAGGCAGAACCGGTTGAACGCGACGCGGGCCAGCTCTGCTCGTACCGCGTGGCGGCTGATCTCACGGGTACCGACTGGCGCTGCACTCATGGGGACGAGTGTACTCCGACACACTCGTTTGCTTCTTCGGATACAGGTTCCTAATCTGATACTCAGTGTCAGCCGCGATGCTGAGATTCGCGACCCTGTCCCCAGCCGACGGCCCGGTCACGGACCGTCGCCTACCGCGATACGGAGCCACCTCATGAGCTACGAAGACCTTCCCGGCCTGACGATCGACGTCTCGGACGGGGTCGCGACAGTGACGATCGATCACCCGCCGCTCAATCTGATGGACGCGGTCCTCCTGCCGTCACTCCGGGCATTCGTCGCACGTGTGCGGGACGACGCCGACGTCCGCGTCATCGTCTTCGAGAGCGCTGACCCGGAGTTCTTCGTTGCGCACGGTGACATGGCGTACCTCACCGACCCTGACGCGCTGCCTGCGGCCACTCGCGCTGCGATCGCGGCCGCGCCGGGCTCGACCGTCCCGGAAGGCCTGAACATCCTCCAGGCGATGAGCGAGGAGGTCCGCTCGCTGCCGCAGGTCACCATCGGCAAGCTGGCGGGCTTCGCGCGCGGCGCGGGCAACGAGTTCTTCATGTACCTGGACATGCGATTCGCGGCGATCGGCAAGTCGGGGCAGGGGCAGCCGGAGTCCTTGATGGGGATCCTCCCCGGAGGCGGCGGCACGGTGAACATGACGCGTCTGGCGGGAAGGGCCCGCGCGCTGGAGCTCATCCTCGGCGCCGAACTCGTGGGTGCGGAGCTCGCGGAACGGTACGGCCTGATCAACCGTGCCCTGCCCGCCGCGGAACTCGATTCCTTCGTCGACACCCTCGCCCGACGGATCGCCGGCCTCCGGCCGGAGGTGATCTCCATAACGAAGGCCGCGATCGACGCGGTCGCGCAGCCGATTCCGCGTGCGGCGTACGCCGTCGAGAACGAGGGCCTGTTCGCGGCGTTCGGCGATGAGGTCACCGAGCTCGCCCACAAGCTGCTCGCCGCCGGTATCCAGACCCGCGAGGGCGAACGGGACCACGAGCGCATCGCCAACAGCATCTGAGCGCCCGAGCTCTCACACCCGCGAGCCCCCGGACCGGTTGGTCCGGGGGCTCGCGGCATTGACAGGGCCCCTCCTCCAGATGAATGCTAAGCAAGCGCTTAGTCAATGATCCACTGCTGTTCCGAGGAGCCGCTCGATGGTCGACACCCCCGCTGACCCGCCTGGCCTGGATCTGGCCCGCCTCCGCGCCCACCTGGAACGGGAGCTGCCCGACACCGTCCAGGGGCCGTTGCGGGCCGACCTCATCGAGGGGGGCCGCTCCAACCTCACCTATCTGCTCACGGACGGTGTCGGCACCTGGGTCCTCCGCCGTCCGCCGCTCGGGCACGTCCTGGCCACCGCGCACGACATGGGGCGTGAGCACCGGGTGATGTCGGCCCTGCACGGCACCGACGTCCCCGTCCCGAGGATGCTGCTGATCGACCACGGGACCGACGTGCTCGGGGCGCCCTGGTACCTCATGGAGTACGTTTCCGGTGTTGCTCACCGTGACCGCGCCGCCCTGGCCGCCCTCGGGGAGGAGCGGGTCCGGGCCCTCGGGCGCCGCCTGGTGGAGACCATGGCCGCGCTGCACCGGATCGACCCGGCCGCCGTCGGCCTCGAAGACTTCGGACGGCCGGAGGGCTACCTCGGACGCCAGCTGAGCCGCTGGTCCAAGCAACTCGCAGCCTCCCGCAGCCGCGACCTGCCCGATCTCGACCGGCTGCACGCCCTCCTCGTCGACCGGCTGCCGGTCTCGCCCGCCCCCGCGCTCGTGCACGGTGACTACCGGCTGGACAACGTGCTGGTGGATGAGGGTGACACCATCACCGCCGTCCTCGACTGGGAGATGTCCACCCTCGGCGACCCGCTCACCGACATCGGCCTGCTGGTGATGTACACCGAACTCGCCGGCGTCGGCGGCGGCATCATCCCCTCCGCCATGACCGCCCCCGGCTTCCCCAAGGCCGACGAACTGGTCTCCCACTACGCCGAGTTGACCGGACGCCAAGCCGCCGACCTCGACTGGTACGTCGCCTTCGCCTCCTTCAAGCTCGCCGCCGTCGCGGAGGGCATCTTCTACCGCTTCCAGCAGGGCCGCACCCTGGGCGCCGGATTCGAGCGCGCGGGTGAGATGGCCCCGATCCTCGCCCGGCACGGCCTGAGCACCCTCAAGGAGAACTGACCGATGGACTTCGCGTACGACGCCCGGACTGATGAACTCCGTGCGCAGCTGACGGCGTTCATGGCCGAGCACGTCTACCCCGCCGAGACCACTCTCGCGCAGCAGCTCGCCGACCCCGCCCGCACCCCCTGGACCGTCCCGCCCGTCGTCGCCGACCTCCAGGCCGAGGCCCGCAAGCAGGGCCTGTGGAACCTGTTCTTCGTAGACAAGCACAGCATTCCGGGCGAGCACGGCGCCGGCCTGACCAACCTCCAGTACGCCCCGCTGGCCGAGATCACCGGCCGCAGTATCCAGTTGGCCCCGCCGGCCCTCAACTGCGCCGCCCCCGACACCGGCAACATGGAGCTGCTCGCCCAGTTCGGCAGCGCCGAGCAGAAGGAGCGCTGGCTGCGCCCCCTGCTGGACGCCGAGATCCGCTCCGCCTTCGCGATGACCGAGCCGGAGGTCGCCTCCTCGGACGCCACCAACATCGCCACCCGGATCGAGCGCGTCGGCGACGAGTACGTCGTCAACGGCCGCAAGTGGTACATCACCGGCGCGATGAACCCGGACTGCAAGCTGTTCATCGTGATGGGCAAGACCGACCCCGCCGCCGAGCCGCACCGCCAGCAGAGCATGGTGATCGTCCCGCGCGACACGCCCGGCGTGACCGTCAAGCGCGGCATGACGGTCTTCGGCTACGACGACGCCGACCACGGCGGCCACGCCGAGGTGCTGTTCGAGGACGTCCGCGTCCCGGCCGGGAACCTGATCGGCGAGGAGGGCACCGGCTTCGCCATCGCCCAGGCCCGGCTGGGCCCCGGCCGGATCCACCACTGCATGCGCGCCATCGGCCTGGCCGAGCGCGCGTTGGAGCTGATGTGCCGCCGGGCGAGCGAGCGGGTGGCCTTCGGCCGTCCGCTGGCCGAGCAGGGTGTGGTGCAGGACTGGATCGCCGAATCGCGGGTCCGCATCGAGCAGTTGCGGCTGCTGGTGCTCAAGACCGCCTGGCTGATGGACACCGTCGGCAACCGTGGCGCGCACACCGAGATCCAGGCCATCAAGATCGCCACGCCGCGCACCGTCGAGTGGATCCTCGACAAGGCCGTCCAGGCGCACGGCGCGGCCGGGGTCAGCCAGGACACCCCGCTCGCCCAACTCTGGGCGGGCAACCGCACCTTGCGCCTGGCCGACGGCCCGGACGAGGTGCACAAGCGCTCGCTGGCCCGCCGGGAGCTCAGGCAGTACCGCTGAGCCCCGGCGTGCCCGCATCGAGGGTCACGCCGTTCAGCGGAAGCCGCCGGGCCGTCACCTTCCGGTGCCGGATTCGCCAGCCGTCGCCGGTGCGCACCACGATGTCGTCGTAGCTGACCGATCCGCAGGTCCCGTCCGCTCTGATGCCCAAGCCCTTGGAGCGGACGGGGACCTGCCCGCCCTCGGGCACCCCGATGACGACATTGGTGACGTGGTGCGCGACCGGATTGGCGTCGCCCAGCGCCAGGGCGGCCGCCTTGACGGCGGCCACTCCGGTGAGCACGCCCTGCCCGTAGTCGGTCAGGTCGTAGCCGACGTCGGCGGTGAACAGCCGCTCCAGCCCGTCCAGTTCGCCGTCGTCGACCAGGTGCCCGTGCAGCGCGATCAGTTCGGTGACGGCCAGCCGGTCGGCGGTGGTGAGCTCCATGGAACGTCCTCCTCGGTGATTCCCACACCTCAACGGTGTACGGCGGTCGTACGATCCATCCGGGCCAGCTTCGCGGGGTTGCGCACCGCGTACAGCCCGGTGACGAGGCCGTCGTCGATCCGCAGGGCGAGCACGGTGTCGAGTCCGCCGCCGAGGTCGACGACCAGCGCCGGGCAGCCGTTGACGGCGGCGGCCCAGCGCGCGCAGCCGGGCGAGCGCCTGGCGGGTGGTGATCCGGACCAGGTAGGCGCGGTGGTCGCGGACGGCGGAGAGGTCCACGCCCGTCCACCGCAGCCAGGTCTCCTGGAGGACGTCCTCGGCGTCGGCGGCCGAGCCGAGCAGCTCGTAGGTGACGGTGAACAGCAGGTTGCGGTGGGCGACGAACGCCTCGGTGGCGGGGTCCGCGGGGTGTCCGCTCATGGTCGGCTCCTGCCTGTCGTCGGTTCTCGGATGTCCCGTCCACGAGATGCCGGCGCGTACCGTTCCGTGACACCCGCAGCCGGTGGCGTAGGTCACACCGACGCGCCGTCACGGGGCGGGGCCCGTCGGCATCTTGTGTCCGGCCGGTGCGACCACGCCCGGCGCCGCACGAGAGGACCCGACTGAGCCCGGGGCCCGCCCGGCCGACCCACGGGCCGACCCACCGGCGGCTTCCCGGGACGGGCCGGGACGTCCCCGGGACGGCGGGACGGTGGAGGGACGATGCGGCGGGGCCCGAGAGTGATCGCGTTCATCCATCACTCCCGTACCCATTCGGAGGACCCCGTGCGTTCCCTCACCCGCAAGGCCGCCACCGTCGGTGCCACCCTGGCCCTGGCGATGTCCGGAGCGGTGCTCGCCGCCGCCCCGGCCTCCGCCGCCACCAGCTGCTACGCGAGCAGCTGCACCGGGCTGGACCCGGCCACCACCACCTGCGCCAACGACGCCGTCACCGTCTCCACCGACGGCAACCTGGAGCTGCGCTACAGCCCGTCCTGCCGGGCCGCCTGGGCGCGGGACAAGTACGCCGTCGTCGGCGAGTCCGTGTCGGTCCGCAACCACCAGGGCGACTCCTGGGACTACTCCACCGTCACGTACTCGGGCGGCAGCATCTGGTCCGCGATGGTCAACGACAAGGACATCCAGTCGCAGGCCCACTCCAGCGGCACCAACGGCAGCCACCAGACCGGCTGGTACTAGCCGACCGCAGCGCGGCCCCCGTCGAGCGATCCGCCCGACGGGGGCCGCGCCGTGTGCGGGCGGCGGTGCCGTCAGCGGCGGGCCGTCAGGCCGTCCAGGACGAGGTCGAGCAGGCGTTCCGCCTGGGCCCGTTGGTCGGGGTGGGCCGAGGTGAGGGCGATGCCTTCGAGGGCGACGCCGAGGTCGGCGGGGCCGAGGTCGGTGCGGATCGTGCCGGCGGCCGCGCAGGCGTCCATGAGGGTGGTGAGGGCGGCCCGGATCAGCTCCCGGCTGTGCCCGTACGGGTTGTCGCCCGTCGCGGCGATGGCGCGCAGGGCGTCGATCATGCCGTACTTGGTGGTCACGTAGTCCAGGAAGAGGTGGGCCCAGGCGCGCAGGGCGTCCAGTGGCGGCCGGGCCGCCAGCAGGGCGGGTGCCGCGTCGCACAGCTGGGCCAGCTCGTTGCGGTAGACGGCCTCGACCAGGGCCTCGCGGGTGGGGAAGTTGCGGTACAGCGTGGCGCTGCCCACCCCGGCCTCCTTGGCGATGCGTTCCAGGTGGGCGGTGAGTCCCTCCGTCGCGAACACGTGCGCCGCGACGGTGAGGATCTTCTCCCGGTTGCGGCGCGCGTCGGCCCGCAGCGGGCGGTGCGGTTCCTCGGGCATCGGCGTCGGCCCTCCCTTTCCGGCTCTGGTGCCTGCTTGCTAACCGGGGGCGCCTCCACTTAGCCTGGGGTCAAGTGGGGGTGCCTCCGGTTTCACTCTAGGCCACCGGTCCGCCCCTCATGCCCCTCGTGAAGGCAGGAACATGACAGGCATCAAGGACAAGGTGATCGCGATCACCGGCGCCAGCAGCGGCATCGGCGAGGCCACGGCGATCCACCTCGCCGAACGCGGGGCCCACCTGGTGCTCGGCGCCCGTCGGGAGGACCGGCTGAACGCGGTGGTGGCCCGGATCACGGCGCAGGGCGGCTCGGCCGTCGGGGTCGTCGTCGACGTCACCCGACGCGAGGACCTCCAGCGCCTGACCGGTACGGCCGTCGACCGCTTCGGCCGGCTCGACGTCCTGGTCTCCAATGCCGGCACCATGGCGGTCTCGCCGTTCGACGACCTGCGCCAGGACGACTGGGACGCCATGGTCGCCACCCATGTCACCGGCCTGCTGAACGGCATCGGGGCGGCATTGCCGGTCTTCCGGCGGCAGCGCTCCGGGCACTTCGTCAACGTCGCCTCCACCGCGGCCTACGTGGTCAAGTCCCCGCAGGGCGTCTACGCGGCCACCAAGGCGGCGGTCAAGGTGCTCACCGAGGGCCTGCGCCAGGAATCCGGGCCGGACCTGCGCGTCACCCTGGTCTCGCCCGGCTTCACCCACACCGAGGGCGTCGGCAAGGGGGCCGGCCCCGAGGTCGCGGCGGCGATGATCCGGCAGCGGGACGAGATCGCCATGCCGCCCTCGGCGATCGCCGCCGCCATCGGCTACGCCGTCGAACAGCCCGACGGCATCGACGTCAGCGAGATCGTCGTCCGGCCCACCGCCCAGGCCTGACCGCACCAAGGCACTCCCCGAGAGAGTAATACCCCGGTATTCAGGGGGAGTTGGCCCCCCGGTATGACGGCCCGGGCCCGCGCCGCCCGTAGCGTCTCCGTCGTGACCGATCGGTGCGGGGAGACGGCGATGGGCGGGCTGCTGGTGGACGTGGCGGCGCCGATCGGGGACGGCGGCAGGCAACGGCCCGGCTGCCGCGGCCGAGCGGGCCGTACCCGATCGGGACCACCGCGCTGCACCTGACCGACGCCGGGCGGGAGGACCCGTGGCGGCCCGGGCACCGGCGCGAACTGATGGTCAGCCTCTGGTACCCGACCGGCCGCCCCGCCACCGGCGAGGAGCGGGCCCGCTACATGACGCCCGCCGCCGGGGCGCACTTCGGCGGCGACGACGGCGCGGCGAGGCTCAACTACGGTGTGCGGCCCGGCAGTACGGACTGGGCGGCGATCCGCACCCACGCCCGCCAGGACGCCCCGGCCCGGCCCGGCGGCCCCCGCCCGGTGGTGCTGTACTCGCCCGGGTCGGGCGACCCGCGCAGCTGGGGGACGGCGCTGGTCGAGGACCTCGCCTCGCGCGGCTACGTGGTCGTCACCGTCGACCACACCCACGAGGCCTCCGAAGTCGCCTTCCCGGACGGCCGCCTGGCCACCTCGGTGTTCCCCGCGCTGCTGCGGCGGCCCGGACTGGACCTCGGCGCGCTGCTGCGCCGGTCGCTGCGCACCCGGGTGGACGACACCCGCTTCGTGCTGGACGAGCTCTCCGGCCTGCGCCGCCGACCGGGCCTGCCGACCGGCCTGGGCGGCTCGCCGGACCTCGACCGGGTCGGCATGGTCGGCCACTCGGCGGGCGGCTCCACCGCCCTGCAGACCATGCACGACGACCCGCGGATCGCGGCCGGGATCAACCTGGACGGCCGACTGCACCTCCCCGGCCCGGACGGGCGGACCGGCGTCCTCCTGCCCGGCCTCGCCCGGGACGGCCTGGACCGCCCCTTCCTGCTGATGGGCAGCCGGAGCCCGGACTCCGGCAGCCACCACCGGCAGCCCGGCCGGGACGCCCTCCGGCGGCACAGCACCGGCTGGTGCGCGGACCTCACCCTGGAGGGCTCCCGGCACGGCTCCCACACCGACGCCTCGTCGCTGCTCCCGCAGCTCGCCCGGCAGGGCGCGATCGGCGCCGACGCGCTGGCCCGGGACCTCGGCGACGTCCACCCGGACCGCGCCCAACTCGCCACCCGCTGCTACGTCGCCTCCTTCTTCGACCGCTGGCTGCGCGGTCACGACGACCACCTGCTGGACGGGCCCTCGGCGCGCTTCCCGGAGATGACCTACGAACGTTAGGGTCCGTGAACGAGGGCCCGTGCGGGCCCGGAGACCCCCGAGTCAGGAGTGACCCCGTGCCGCAGCTCTCCTACGGTGACGTCAAGGCCGCCGCCGACCGGATCGCCGGACACGTCCGGCCCGTGGCCCTGGCCGAGGCCGACCCCGGCACGGGGCTCTGGCTGGCACTGGAACTCCTGCAGCACACCGGCAGCTTCAAGGCCCGGGGCGCGCAGAACTTCCTCCAGGCGCACCGGGAGGCCGGCACCCTGCCCGACACCGGCGTGACCATCGCCTCCGGTGGCAACGCCGGCCTGGCCTGCGCCTGGGCGGCCCGGCAGCAGGGCGTGCGGGCCACCGTGTTCGTGCCCACCACCGCGCCCGCCGTCAAGGTGGCCAAGCTGCGCGGCTACGGCGCCGAGGTGCGGCAGGCCGGTTCGGAGTACGCCGAAGCCCTGGCCGCCTGCGAGGAGTTCGCCGCCACCAGCGGCGCGCTGGCCGCCCACGCCTACGACCACCCGCTGATCGCCGCCGGGGCGGGCACCCTGCTGACGGAGATCCACCGTCAACTCCCGGGCCTGGACACGGTGGTGGTCGCGGTCGGCGGCGGCGGACTCCTCGCCGGGGTCGCCACCGCCGCCCGGCACCACGGCATCCGCACCGTCGCGGTGGAGCCCGAGCACAGCCGGGCCTTCCACGCGGCGGTCGAGGCGGGCCACCCGGTGGACGTGCCGGTGGACTCGGTCGCGGCCGACGCCCTGGGCGCCCGCCGGGCCACCCCGCTGGCCCTCGCGGCCGCGCGGGACGGCGACGTCCGCTCCGTGCTGGTTCCGGACGCGGCGATCGTGCGGGCCCGCCGGGGGCTCTGGGACGACCGTCGGCTGGCCGTCGAGCACGCCGCCGCCACCGCGCTGGCGGCGCTCGAAGCGGGGGCGGGCGAAGGGGCGGGCGAAGCGGCAGGCGAGGGCGGAGGCTACGGCTACCGGCCCGAGCCCGGAGAGCGGGTCTGCGTGGTGCTCTGCGGCGCCAACACCGACCCGACGGACCTGGCGGCGCCGGCCGGCCGGTAGCGCACCCCCGGCCGCGAGCCGCGACGGCGTACCCGCGCGGACGGACGGCCGCCCGTGCCCGCAGGGCTCAGCGGATCTCCGAGCCCGGATTGGCCGCGTCCCACTCCTGCCGGGAGGCGACGATCGCGTCGTGGTGGGAGTAGGACCAGTCCACCATCGCCCGCACCAGGTGGGTCAGGCTGTGGCCGAGCGGGGTCAGCTCGTACTCCACCTGCGGCGGGACGGTCGGGTGGACCGTCCGGGACACCAGGCCGTCGCGCTCCAGCCGGCGCACGGTGAGGGTCAGCATCCGCTGCGAGATCCCCGGCAGGGCGCGCTGCAGCTCCCTGAACCGCCGTACGCCCTGGGCGAGTTCGACCACGGCCAGGACGGACCACTTGTCGCCGAGCCGGTTCAGCAGGTCGCGGATCCCGCAGTCCACGTCGTCCTCGCACCAGACCACCGGGCGGGGGGTGGTTACCGCGGTGTGCCCTACGGACATGGAAGTGCCTCCTTATGCCGGACGGCCGGATTGCCGAGGATGGTCGCGAAGTCGACGACCGATCATCCCAGGAGAACGTCATGCTGCTCGTCACCGGTGTCAACGGAGGCCTCGGCTCCCTCGTCCTCGAAGCTCTCGCCGGGCGCGCCGACGTTCTGGCCGGGAGCCGGACACCCGACCGGGTGCGCACCGAACTGCCCGTCCGGCTGGTGGACTTCGACCGGCCGGAGACGCTGGCGGAGGCGTTCGCCGGGGTGCGGACCCTGCTGCTGATCTCCGCGGGCGCCGCCGAGGACGACGTGGTGACCGCCCGGCACGGCGCGGCGATCGAGGCGGCGGAACGGGCCGGCATCGAGCACGTGGTCTACACCAGCCTGTCCGGCGACGGGGACCACCTGCCGTACGCGCTGGCGCACCGCTGGACCGAGCGCCGGCTGCG
Organism: Kitasatospora sp. NPDC096077; assembly: GCF_040303245.1. NCBI lineage: Bacteria > Bacillati > Actinomycetota > Actinomycetes > Kitasatosporales > Streptomycetaceae > Kitasatospora > Kitasatospora sp. NPDC096077. The sequence continues at coordinate 146,073 of NZ_JBEOSV010000011.1, forward strand.
CGCCTCCGCGTCGTTGCGCTGGACGGTGCTGCGCAACGGCCTCTACGCGGAACTGCTGGGTGCGATCGCCGCGCCGGGCCCGGACGGGGTGGTCACCGCGCCGCTCGGCGACGGGCGGCTGGCCGCGGTGGCCCGGGCGGACCTGGCCGAGGCGGCGGTGAAGGTCGCCCTGGCGCCGGCGGAGCACGCGGGCCGGACGTACGAGCTGGTGGGGGAGCGGGCGGTGGGCGGAGCGGAGGTGGCCGAGGCGCTCGGCGCCCCGTACCGTCCGGGACGGCTCGGCGAGGCCCGGACCGCGGTGGCGGCCTCGGACGCCTTCGACTTCCAGGTGCCGATGGTGGTGGGCACCTACTCGGCGATCGCGCACGGCTTCCTGGCCGGCCCGGGCGGGCCGCGCGACCTGGCGGCCCTGCTCGGCCGCCCGCCGCGCCCGGCCCTGGAGGTCATCGCGGGGCGGTAGCCGTGGGTCGGTCGTCGCTAGCGCTGGGGTGCCTTGGCGGTGAACCGGACGCTCCGCGCGTCGAGGTGCGGGGCGTACTGACCGGGGGTGAGGGTGTTGGTGTTCCCCCGGCACGCGGTGGAGGGATAGAGCACGGCGTAGCGGTTGGTCGCGTTGTCGATCGGGCCGTAGGTGTCGATGTTGTAGCAGCGCTCGTCGTCCGGGTTGACCAGGGAGGCCGAGGCCCCGTCCGGCAGGACGTACTGGAAGGTGCCGGTGGCGGCGTACGCGAGGGCGGGGGCGGTGAGGGCGAGCAGGGCGGCCCCGGCGAGGGCTGCCGTGCGGGTGAGGGCGCGGCGCTTCAAGACGATCACTCCTTGCCGGACGAACGGCGGTCGGGCCCCGGGCCTCGACCGGTGGGAGCCCTCCGGCCGCGTCGGGGGAACGCGGCCGGAGGAGTCAGCGGACGAACTTGACGCTCTGGGCGTTGAGCAGCGAGGAGCCGGCGCCCGCCCTGACCGTGGTCGCGTTGCCCCGGCAGTTCGTGGCGGGGTAGAAGACGGCCCGGCGGTTGGTCCCGTTCCGGTAGGGGCCGTAGGCGTTGATGTTGTAGCAGATGTCGTCGGTCGGGTTGTAGAGCTCGGTCTCGACGCCGTCCGGCGTGGTGAACCGGAAGACGCCGGTGGAGGCGTAGGACTGGGCCGGGGCGGCGAGGGCGAGCAGGGCGGCCCCGGCGAGGACGGCCGCGCGGGTGAGGCTGCGACGCTTCATGACGATCACTCCTGGCAGGTCAGGGCCGAGGGAAGACGACGCTCCGGGCGTTCACGGACTCGGCGTTCCCACCCGGGTCGAGGCGGGTCTCGTCGCCCTGGCAGTGGGTTCCGGTGTAGAGGAAGGCGGTGTGGTCGGTCCCGTTCCGGACCGGGCCGACGGCGTCGATGTTGTAGCAGGTGTCGTCCTGCGGATTGACGTACTGCTCGTGGACGCCGTCCGGGGTGGTGAACTCGAACAGGCCGGTGGCGGCGTGCGCCGGGGTGGGGGCGGTGAGGGCGAGCAGGGCGGCCCCGGCGAGGGTGCCCGCGCGCGTGAGCATGCGGTGCTTCACGACGAATACTCCTTGCGGAACGGCACGACGGGTCGGGCGTGGGCGGCGGGCCGGCCGCCCACCCCCCCAGGCGTCAGCGGATGAACATGACGCTCTTGGCGTCCACGTACGAGCCGTTCTGACCCTTGATGATCGTGGTGTAGGTGCCCCGGCAGCCGGTGCCCGGGTAGAGCCGGGCGTCGCGGTTGGTCCCGTTCTGGACCGGGCCGGCGACATCGGCGTTGTAGCAGGTGTCGTCCTGCGGGTTGAAGATCTGCTCCTGGACGCCGCCCGGGGTGGTGAACCCGAAGGTGCCGGTGGCCCAGGTGGCGGGGCCCCCGGTGGCGGCGAACGCCAGGGCCGGGGCGGTGAGCGCGAGCAGCACGGCACCGGAAAGGGTGCCGACGCGGGTGAGGGCGCGACATTTCATGACGATCACTCCTTGCGGAACGAAGAATGAATCGGGTGGCACCGGGAAAGGCACGGCGGAACCCGGGAGGAATCCTTCGGTCGTTGCGCGGGAATTCGACCGAAAGTGAAATGGGCGCGGAAATCCCTACGGTCCGCGATTTCGATGGAGCAGGGTCGGTCCAGGTGTCAGCGGATGAACTTGACGCTCTGGGCGTCCACGAACCTGGCGTGCTGACCCGCGTAGAGCGTGGTGCGGTTGGCACCGTGACAGTCGGCGTCGTCGAAGAGCACCGCGTCGCGGTTGGTCCGGTTCTCCACCGGGCCGTAGGCATCGACGTTGAGGCAGGCGTTGTCGCCCGGGTTGATGATCTGTTCCTGGGTGCCGTCCGGGGTCTCGAAGGCGAAGGTGCCGGTGGCGGCGAAGGCCAGGACGGGGGCGGTCAGCGCGAGCAACGCGGCGCCGGCGAGGGTGCCCGCGCGGGCGAGGGTACGACGCTTCATTTCGATCACTCCTTGCGATGCGGACGGCGGCTCGGGCCGCTCCCAGGGAGGGCCGGGGCGAGGACTGCGGTAGCCCTCGGGCCGCATCGGGGGATGCGGCCCGAGGCGAAGATCCCGCCGCCGTACCGCAGTTGGGCGGCACGGGGCGGTCAGTAGGCCGGGGCGGCAGGCCTACCGCCCCGGCCCGGTGCGTCAGCGGACGAACTTGACGCTCTTGGCGTCCACGTGACCGCCGGCCTCCCCGGCGTTGAGCGTGGTGAAGCCGCCCCGGCAGCCGGCGCCGGCGTAGAGCTGGGCGTCCCGGTTGGTCTGGTTGTCGGCCGGGCCGGAGGCGTCGATGGTGTAGCAGGTCTCGTCGTTCGGGTTGACGAGCTGCTCCGTGACGCCGCCCGGCGTCTGGAAGGTGAAGAGGCCGGTGGCGGCGTGCGCCAGGGCGGGGGCGGTCAGCGCGAGCAGGGCGGCACCGGCGAAGGTGGCCGCGCGGGTGAGGATGCGACGCTGCATTTCGATCACTCCTTGTAATCGGGCTGGAGCACCAGGTTATATCAAGCGAGCACGAACTACCCAGGGGAATGTGCGGCGTCCGGTAGTGCTGGACGGCGCACGAACAATCTCCGCGTGCGCTCCCCGGATGGATATGTGTGTATAGCTGAGTGCGCCTCCGAAGATCGTCGAAATATCCGATGTCTGGGGCCAAGAATGGCGCCGGGGAGATCGCGCATGATGAACGAATGGAGATCGTGGCGAAGATGCCGGGTGTGCGGCGGGTGGCCGGAAAGGCCGACGGCACCCGGGAGGGTCTCCCGGGTGCCGTCGCGACGCTTCTGTCGGCCGTGTGGCGTCAGGGTGCGTCGGCCCCCGCGCGCTGGGCGTCGATCCGGGCGTGGGCGTCCGGCCAGGGGATCGGGAGCCGCTCGACCGGGGTGTCCCAGAAGGTGAAGGTGGACTCCCGCATGGTGGTGCGCAGTCCGGTCATGGTGGAGCGGTGGGGCTCGGCGGCCGCGAAGGCGTTCAGGGCCTCGCGGCTCTCCCAGGCGGACAGCGTCCAGAACGTCCGGCGCAGCGGGCGGGCGATCAGTGAGGCGCCCAACACGCCTGGCGTGCTGCGGAGTTGGCGCCAGACGGCGAGCGACCGGAGGAAGAAGCGCGGGACGTCGGCGAGCGAGCGCACCTCGAAGCGGGAGGCCATGACGACCGCCCGGGTGCCGGGGGTGGGGGGATTCGGGGTGATCCAGGGCAGCGTGGGCATGGCTGACTCTCCTCGTCGGTGGAGGACGCCACATTGGGTAGTGGCACTATCTATGTTAGACAGTGCTGGTATCCGAAGGCCAGACGAAAGGGGGAAGCGGTCCGTGCGCATCTCCGAACTGAGCCGCCGCAGCGCGGTCCCGACCGCGACCATCAAGTACTACCTGCGCGAGGGCCTGCTGCCGCCCGGCCGGGCCACCGCCGCCACCCAGGCCGAGTACGACGAGAGCCACCTGCGCCGGCTGCGGCTGGTGCGCGCCCTGATCGGGGTCCGGGGGCTGAGCGTCAACGACACCCGGGAGGTGCTCGGCGCGGTGGCGGAGCACGCGGGGGAGCGGCACCAGGTGCTCGGCCTGGTGCTCGGGGCCCGGCCGGTGGAGGAGACGGTGGAGGAAGCGGAGACGGAGGCGGCGGCGCCGGAGCCCGGCGCCGCCGAGGTGGACGCGCTGATCGGCGAACTCGGCTGGGAGGTCTCCGAGTACGCTCCGGCCCGCGCGGTGCTCGGCGAGACCCTGGAGACCCTGCGCTCGCTCGGCGCCGGACTCGACCGCGCCGCCCTGCGCGGCTACGCCGAACTGGCCGAGCGCACCGCCGTCCTCGACCTCGACCAACTCGACCCGGAGGCCGACCCGTTGGAGCAGGCCGAGCGGGCCCTGCTGTGCACCGTCCTGATGGAGCCGGCGCTGCTCGCGCTGCGCCGGCTCGCCCAGGAGAACGAGTCCGCCCGCCGGGAGGGCTGAAGCCCGGCCGGCGGGCGGCACCAGGTCACGCCCCCGGAGCGGGGGTCAGTCGCCCAGGACGACGATCCGCCCGGTGCTGTGCCCGTCGGCGACCGCCTGGACGGCCTTTGCGGCCCGGTCCAGCGGGACCCGGGCGCTGACCAGCGGCCGGACGGCGCCCTGTGCGGCGAGCTCGGTCAGTTCGTCGTGGGCGGCGCGTACGGCCTGCGGGTCATGGGTGTTGTACAGGCCCCAGTGCAGGCCGAGGATCGAGTAGTTCTTCACCAGGGCGTGGTTGAGCGGCGGTGCCGGGATCTGCCCGGCGGCGAAGCCCACCACCACGATCCGGCCCTCGAAGGCCACGCACTTGGTGGAGCCGGTGTAGGCCGCGCCGCCGACCGGGTCGAACACCACGTCCGCGCCGCGTCCACCGGTGAACTCCTTGACGGCGGCGACGAAGTCCCCGGCCGCCCCGTCGGCCCTGCGGTCCACCACCAGGTCGGCGCCGAGCGCCCGGGCCGTCTCGGCCTTCGCGGCCCCGCCGACCACGGCGACCACCCGGGCCCCGGCGGCCCGGCCGACCTGGACGGCCGCGCTGCCGACGCCGCCGGCCGCCGCATGCACCAGCAGGGTCTCCCCGGGCTGCAGCCGGGCCCGGCGGTGCAGGGCGAACCAGGCGGTCTGGTAGCCGATGTGCAGGGTCGCCGCCTCGGCGTCGTCCAGCGCCTCGGGGGCCGGGAACGCGGCCCCGGCGTCCAGCAGCGCGTACTCGGCGAAGGAGCCGTGCGGCAGCACCGGGTTGCCGATCACCCGCTCACCGCGCCGGGGGCCGTCCACGACCTCGCCGCACAGCTCCAGACCCGGGGTGAACGGCAGCGGCGGGCGGACCTGGTACTGCCCGCGCGCCATCAGCGCGTCCGCGAAGTTCACCGCCGCCGCCCGGACCCGGACCAGCAGCTGGCCCGGCCCCGGTACCGGTCGCGCGACGTCCTCGGCCAGCCGCATCACCGCGCTCGGCTCGCCGAGCTCACCCACCTGCCAGGCCCTCACAGCAACTCGCTCCTCTCCAGCCCCTGCTGGAGCCGGTTCATACCGGCGATCCAGCGGTCCGGGTCGGTGGCCCGGACACGGTAGTACTCGGCGACCTCCGGGTGCGGCAGGATCAGGAAGCGCTCCTCGCGCACCCCGGCCAGCGCCGCTTCGGCGACCTCCGCCGGCTCCAGCGCGGTGGGCGCCAGCAGCGCCTCGCCGACCGCGCCGGTCCCGGCCAGCATGTCGGTGCGCACGCCCTGCGGGCAGAGCGCGTGCACCCGGATGCCGCGGTGGCGGTAGGTGGCGGAGAGCCACTCGGCGAAGGCCAGCGCGCCGTGCTTGGTGACGGCGTACGGGGCCGAGCCCAGCATGGTGAGCAGCCCGGCGGCGGAGACGGTGGCCAGGAAGCGGCCCTCGCCGCGCTCCAGCCAGCGGGGCAGCAGCAGCTCGGCGGCCCGGGCGTGTGCCAGCACGTTGACCTCCCAGGCGCTGGTCCAGGCCGCGGCCGGTGCGTCGGCGCCGCCGATTGGGGCGACGCCCGCGTTGGCGCACCAGACGTCGATCTCGCCGAGCTCCGCGCGGGAGCGGTCGACCAGGGCGGCCAGGCCGTCGGCGGAGGCGGCGTCCCCGGGCAGGGCGGTCCCGCCGCAGTCCTCGGCGACGGCGTGGGCGGCCCCGGCGTCCAGATCGTTGACCACCACCCGGGCCCCGGCCGCGGCGAAGGCCCGGGCCAGCGCGGCGCCGATGCCCCGCCCGGCGCCGGTCACCACCACGCCCCGGCCGTTCAGGTCGGCGACCGGGCCCCGGCCGTTCGGGTCGCCCGTCGCGTCCGGGCCGCTCGGGTCGCCCGTCGCGTCCGGGCCGTTCACAGGCCACCGCCGAGGGTGACCCCGCCGTCCACCACCAGGGTCTGGCCGGTGATCCAGGCGGACTCCGGGGAGAGCAGGAAGGCGACCGCGCCCGCGACGTCCTCGGGGACGCCGAGCCGGCCCAGCGGGTAGGCCTTGGCGACCTGCTCCTCCCGGCCCTCGTACAGCGCCTCGGCGAACCTGGTCTTCACCACGGCGGGGGCGACGGCGTTGACCCGGATGCCCTGCGGGCCCAGTTCGGCGCCGAGCTCGGTGGTGAGCCGGATCAGCGCGGCCTTGCTGATGCCGTACATGCCGATGCCGAGCGAGGCGCGGATGCCGGCGATCGAGGCGACGTTGACGACCGAGCCGCCGTGCTCGCCCATCCAGGCGGCGTGCGCCCGGCGGGTCCAGGCCAGCGGGCCGAGCACGTTGACCGCGAAGATCTTGGCGGCGGCGGCCTCGTCGGTCTCCAGCACCGGCCCGTAGACCGGGTTGATGCCGGTGTTGTTGACCAGGTGGTCGAGACGCCCGAAGGCCTCCAGGGTGCGGGCCACCGCCTCCTCCTGGTGGGCCGGGTCGTCGGCCTTGCCCGCCACCGCGATCGCGTTCTCCGGGCCGCCCAGGTCGCGGACGGCCTCGGCGAGCGGCTCGGCGTTGCGGGCGGTGAGGCAGACCTTGGCGCCGCGTTCGACCAGTTCGCGCGCGATGCCGAGGCCGATGCCGCGGCTCGATCCGGTCACGACGGCCACCCGGCCCTTGAAGGAGTGCGCCACGGAGGGTCCTGCCTTTCCCGCGAGGATCTTGAGTTCTGCGGCGCCCGTCCTACTGCCCTGACTAAGCGCTTGCTCAGCATGGTGTCGGTGCGGGAGCCTGTCAACAGTCCGCCGGACCGCACCCGGCGGTCGACGGGAATGCCTGTACGACGACTCTGCGAGGATGGCGCCATGACCAGCACGCCCATCGCCGACCTCTGGCCCACCCTGCCGGGCGCCGACACCCGCCCCGAGGCGGCGTACCGGCTGCTCCAAGCGGCCGTCGAGTCGTTCGCGGAGCGCGGCTTCCACGCCACCACCACCCGGGACATCGCCACCGCGGCCGGGATGAGCCCCGCCGCGCTGTACATCCACTACGAGTCCAAGGCCGCCCTGCTCGCCGAGATCAGCCGCGCCGGACACGCCGCCACCCTCGCCCTGGTGCGGGAGGCGGCGGCCGGGGACGGCGGCCCGGCGGAGCGGATGCGGCGGCTGGTCGAGCAGTTCACCGCCTGGCACGCCCGGGCCCGGACCGTCGGGCGGGTGGTCAACTACGAGCTGCACGCGCTGCCCGAGGACGCGTACACCCAGGTCGCGGCGCTGCGCCTGGACATCGAGCGGGAGGTCAGCGCCCTGATCGAGGAGGGGGTGGCGGCCGGGGAGTTCGAGGTGTCCGAGGTGCGCACGGCGGCCCGTGCGGTCACCTCGCTCGGCATCGACGTCTCCCGCTGGTACACCGAGCGCTCCTCCGAGACGCCCGGCGAACTCGGCCGCCGCTACGGTGAGTTGGTGCTTCGGATGCTCGGCTCCCGGGTCTGAGGACGGCGCCCGGCGGGCCGCTGCCGGCTTCATCCGAGCAGCAGCCGCAGGGCGAGCCGGCCGACCAGGGCGGCCGAGCCGAGCGCGGTCAGCAGCCGGCCGCGGGGGCCGGTCAGGGCCCGGCCGAGCAGCGCGCCGCCGGAGGCGAGCAGCAGTTGCCAGCTCGCGGACGCGGCGAACGCGGCGAGCGCGAAGGCCGCCCGGTCCAGCGGGCCCGAGGCGCCGCCGGCCCGGCCGCCGCCCAGCACCAGGGCGGCGAAGCAGAGCACCGTGAGCGGGTTGAGCAGGGTGATCCCGAGCAGGGTGAGGAAGGCCCGGGCGGGCCCGGGCCGCCGGGGGTGCAACCGCTTTGTCGGTGGCGGCGGGTAGCGTGGGGGCTCCGGTGGAGGAGCGACGAGGAGAAGCCCATGGGAAGTCAGAACACCGTTGTGCGTGAGCTGTTGACCGAGGCCTGGCTGTCCTGGGCGGACCGCGGTGCGGCGCTCGGCGAGGCAGACTGGGACCGGCCCACCCGGCTCTCCGAGTGGACGGTGCGGGACTTGTACGCGCACGTGGCGCCGGCGCCGGAGCAGCTCTCCGGGCTGCCCGCGATGGTGATCGACGGTCCGGCCGGGCTGGCCCGCGGGGCCGACGTCCTGCGGACCTTCAACCGGCCGGGCGGGCTCGCGCACACCGCCGCCGGGCAGGTCGCCGAGCTGGCCAAGGAGACCGCCAGGGCGACCGAACCGGCCGTCCTGATCGCCCGGTTCGGCGTCGAGGGCCCGGCGGCCCTGGCCGGGATCGCCGACCTCGCGCCCGACACGGTGGTGGCGCACCAGCTGCTCGGCCCGGTGACGGTGGGGGCGCTCGCCGAGGTGGCGCTGATGGAGGCGACCGTCCACCTGCTCGACCTGATCGCGGCGGTCGGCGGGCCGCCGCCGGCCGAGGGGGCGCTGCACTTCACCAGGGCGCTGCTGGCCGAGGCCACCGACCCGATCGCCTTCATCGAGGCGGCGGCGGGCCGCGGTTCGGAGCCCGTGATGCCCATCATCCGCTGACCCGGGCGGGGCTGTTCACGCTGGTCGGTCGTATGATGCGGATCAGCGGAACGGTACGGCTGGGGGGACGTCGATGGACTCGTTGTGGAACCTGTGGTGGTTGATACCCGCCGTCCTCTACGGCGGCGGGAACATCGCCAACCGGGTGCGCCGGGACATCCGGGAGCGGCACGAGCGCAAGCTCGAACTGCTCGACGCCCAGCACCAGCAGCGCCTCGCCCTGGAGGAGTCCCACCGGCCGCCCGAGCCGGTCTGCGGCTGCACCCACCACCTGGCCAAGCACGACAAGCAGGGCCGCTGCCACGAGGTGGTCGAGACTCCCACCGAGTGGGACGCCGAGCGGCGCCCGGCGCGGTACGAGCCGAAGCAGTGCACCTGCCAGCAGTACGTGGGGCCGGAACCGCTGGGCACGGTGTTCGCGCCGGAGTTGGTCGATCCGCGCTGAGGCCCGGCACTCCGGGCAGGCGACGGCGCGGGTTCGGCGGGTGCGGGCGGCGGGGCTTCGCTAGGGTGCTGTCATGAGCGACCACGTGACGCCCCCCTTCGGGAAGTTTCCGACCGTCCGCCCGGCCCTCGACCTCCGGGACGAGCTGGTCGGCCCGGTGGCCGAGGCCCTGGGGAGATGGGACGCGCCGGAGGCGGCCGGGTCGGTGCTGTACGTGGAGACGGATCCGGAGAAGGCCGACACGGCGGTGTTCTGCGAGACCTACGAGGCGCCGCTGGAGTACTCCGCGAACTGCGTGGTGGTCGCCGCCAAGCGGGGCGGGGAGACCACGCTGGCCGCGTGCGTCGTCCTGGCCACGACCCGGCTGGACGTCAACCAGGCGGTCCGCAAGCACCTCGGGGCGCGCAAGGCCTCGTTCGCGCCGATGGACGCCGCGGTCGAGGAGACCGGCATGGAGTACGGCGGTATCACCCCGGTGGGACTGCCGGCCGGGTGGCCGCTGCTGATCGACGAGCAGGTGGCCGCCGCGCCGCACGTGCTGATCGGCAGCGGGCGTCGCCGCGGGAAGCTGATCCTCCCCGGGGCGGCGTTGGCCGCCCTGCCCGGCGCCGAGGTCGTCCCGGGCCTGGCCGTCGCGGTGGTGGAGTCCACGGCGACGGCGGAGCCCACCGCGGTCGAGGCCTGACGACGGAGCCCGGACGACGACGCCGACCGGGCGGCGGAGCCCGGGCGGCGGCCGGCCGTCAGGGGTAGCCGTTCCGGGAGCGCGGCGGGATCAGCCAGCCGCGCGCCTGGGCGGCGATACCCGCGCTGAACCGGCCGGTGGCGTCGAGCTGTTCGAAGAGTTCCCGGACGATCCGCCGCATGGTGCGGGAGGAGACGCCGATCTCCCGGGCGATCGCCTCGTCCTTGTACCCCAGCTGCATCAGCCGCAGGACCTGGTACTGGCGGGTGGTGGGCCCGGGGCGCTGGCGCGGGGGCCGGTCGACCTCGACCGGGGAGGCGTCCTGCCAGCAGTACTCGAAGGTCTGCACGAAGAGGCTGACCAGGTCGGGGTTGCGGACCACCACCATGGCGGGTTCGGGGTCGTCGCCGGAGTTCGGCGGCGGGACGAAGGCCAGCGCGGCGTCCAGCACGATCAGCCGGTACGGCAGGGTGGCGGAGGTGCGGATCTGGGCGCCGGCCTTGGTCAGCGCCGTCATGTGGGCCCGGCCGCGCGGGACCCGGAGCATGGACTCGCTGTGGATGGTCCGGATGGACACGCCCCGGCCGAGCACCTCCTCGTCCCGGCGCCGGTCGGCGACCAGGAACGCCGCCGGCGGCGGTGTGCCGGGGCACAGGCTGAGCACCTGGCCGGTCACGGCCGCGGCGGAGTCCTCCAGCAGCCGCGCCACGTCGGCCGCGCCGCGGAAGACCTCCACCCCGTGGCCGCCCAGGCGGTCCAGGTGGGCGGGGATCGCGTCGGTGTGGATCGCGGCCAGTTCGCGGTCCAACTCCTCGACCTTGCCCGCGAGTTCGCCGATGACCCGGCGGGCCGAGGCGAGGATCCGGCCCATCTGGGCCTCGGGTAGAGACGGCTGGCGCCGGTCGGAGTGCACCTGCATGAGCGGCCCCCAGTGTTCTCGACACCCCACAGCGCCCCCGGCCGGTGCGTGAGCCCGTGGGGGCGGGTACGGGGTCGCACGGTCAGTCGTGCCGCGTGCACGAACGGCAACCATGCTGCGGCATATGCCGTCCGTCGATCAAGACCGCATCTCGGCGACCGGACGTGATCGCGCCACGGCCCTCCCCGGTCGCCGCCCCGGTTCCGGATCTTGCGCCGACGGCCGGTCGAGGCCATGGCCGGACTGAGCCATCGGCCATCGCTGGACATCCTCGGCGCTCGGCTGATTGGTTTGCGAGTGGCCACTGAATGATCGGCTCCGTCTCAAATCCCCAGACGGGCCGGGGCGTTCACCACCCGGTGAGGGTTCTTCCAGGGCTTTCCTCCACTGTGCCGTGCCGCGATCCGGCAGGTCGGCGCCGGCCGACCGGGCGGCCCGGAGCGCTGGTCCGATCCGGCATTGATCCCGTTGCGCGAGGTGCTGCACCCCTGACCCGAGAACGCGAGAGGACCTATGGGCGTCGAAGAGTTGACCAATCCGCTGCTGGCCGGGTTCTGGAACGAGACGCGCCTGCGTTCGAGTCTGGAGACGCTCTCCCCGGCCACCGACCAACCGGACCCGGGGATGAGCGTCCAGTGGACGCGGATCGCCGAGGCGCTCGGACTGGGGTACGGCGAGCGTTCGGGCGCGGTGATCACCAAGGGGAAGACCCTGATGCGGGCCCGGACCACGCCGTCCGCCGGGGCGCTCTACCCCTTCGAGGTCCTGGTGGCCTTCCAGGACGGCCCCGACTACGCGCTCTACCACTACGAGGCGGCCGGCTGCAGCCTGCGCAGACTGGCCGCCGTCGGCCGCCGTGAGATGGCCGACATCCTGACCGCCGCGCCACCGACCGACCCGCTGACGGCAGGCCCGTTGAGGTCCGCCCCGTCGACGGCCGGCCCGGCCGACGGCGCCGAGCCGCCCGCCGCCGTGGTGGCCGTGGTGGCCCGGCCCTGGCACGCGATGCGCAAGTATGGCCGACGCGGCTACCTCTACACCCACCTGGACAGCGCCCACGCCGCCACCAACATCGCGCTGGCCGCCGCCGACGCGGGCTTCGCCCCGACGGTCCGGCTGCGCTTCGACCGCCGAGCCCTCTCCCGGCTGTTCGGCCTGGAGAACCTGTGCCGGGAGCCCCACGCCCTGGTCACCCTGGCCGCCCCCACCGAGGGTCGGCCGACCGGGACCGGCAGCCGACCGGCCAACCCCTTCGCCGTGCCGATCTGGTGGCACGACGGCGGACGCGGCCTGGAACAGCCCGACGGCCCCGAACGCGAGGCCTGGGAGCTGGTCAGCCCGGTCAGCACCTTCCACCAGCCCCGGGACCTGCGGCTGCGGTTCGGCACCACCGCCTCGGTCCGACCGGCCGACACCGACACCCCGGCCGACACCGACACCCGCGCCGGCGCGGCCGCCCCGGTGGCGCTGGCCGGCCGGGACGAGACCGCCCCCGCCGACCTCGGGCCCGCCGTGCTCGCCCGGCAGTCCGCCAAGGGCTTCCTGACCAAGCCGGTCGGGGCCGACGCGCTCGGCCGGGCGCTGACCGCCGTCCGCGGCGGCATCGCCGTCGACTGTGCGGACGGCCCGCTGGCCGGCCTGCGGGTGCTGGTCCGCAACGTCGACGGACTGTCCCCGGGCGCGTACGAGTACGACCCGGCCGGCCACCGGCTGCTGCCGGTCGGCGGCGACGGCGGGTCGGAGGAGGCGGTGGTCGCGGCCTGCATGAACCAGGGCGTCGCGGCCGGCTGCGCCGCGCTGGTCGCGCTGCACGCGCCGGTGCGCCAACTGCTCGGCGAGCGCGGCCAGCAGGGCCTGGCCGAACTCCACTTCCACGCGGCGAGCGCCGGGCAGCGGCTGTGCCTCGGGGCGGCCGAGCAACGCCTCGGCATCACCTGCCTGGGCGGGTTCGACGCCGGCCGGATCGCCGAACTGGCGCTGCTGGCCGACGAGGAGGAGGTCATCTACGTCATCGCGGTCGGCGTCGCCGACGAGAACGCCGTCAAGTGGGACCGGGCGCCGATCGCCTACAGCCACGGACGGGACCCGCAACAGCCGATCTGACCCGCAGCAGCCGACCCTGACCCGCAACAGCCGACCCGACCCGGAACGGACCCCGCGGCAGCCGAGCCGACCTCGGAACCGAGGCTCGATCAGAGAGAGCAGTGTGTGGCTTCCATGTTGAGCAATAGCATCCTGTCCGCGCAGCTGACGGACGGTCACCGCGAGCTGCGGTCCCGGGCGGCGGACCACTTCACCCCGCAGTGGCTCGACAAGTGGCGCACCGCGCCCGACGGGCACCTGCGCCGGGAGACCTGGCGGGACCTGGCGGCGAACGGCTTCCTGGGCGTGTCGCTGCCGCGCGAACTCGGCGGCCAGGGCCTGGGCCTGCTGGGCGCGCTGGTCCTCGGCGAGGCGCTGGCCGGCGCCCGCGACGGCGGCATCGCGCTCGCGATGCACGTCCAGAACGAGATCGCCTGCGAGTGGCTGCTGTCCGCCCGGGACCGGGCGCTGCGCGACCGCTACCTGCCCGGGCTGCTCGCCGGCGAGCTGGTGGCCTGCCAGTGCGACACCGACCCGTCCCCGGAGGAGCCCACCACGGCCACCACCGAGGGCGACCGGATCGTCCTCCACGGCCGCAAGAAGTTCGTGATCAACGGCGCCACCGCCGACCTGTGCTTCGTCAGCGCCGTCCTGGACGGCGCCCCCGCGATCGTCGCGGTGGAGAAGTCCACCCCGGGCGTGCGGGTCACCGAGGTGTACGACAAGTTCGGCACCCGCAGCGTCGACTCCGCGCTGGTGGAGTTCGACGGCGTCCGGGTCGCCGCCGACCAGGTGGTCTCGCGCAGCGGCATCAGCCAACTGATGCGCTGGAACCGGGTGATGTCCCGGATGCGCCTGCTGATCGCCGCCGACGCCTACTTCACCCACCACGCGCTGCTGGAGCACATCACCGGCCACGTGCGGCGGCGCACCCTCGGCGGCCGCCCGCTCGGCGCCTGGCCGGTCAACGCCCACGCGCTGGCCCGGGCCCGCGCCCACCAGGAGCTGATGGAGGCGGGCATCGCCGACGCCTACCTGCGGGTCACCGCCGGTGGCAGCACCGTGCCCGAGATCGCCGAACTCAAGTGGTTCTGCGTGGAGAAGGCCAACGAACTGGCGGTCCTCGCCACCGACCTGGAGGGCGGCGCCGGCTACATGTGGGACAGCCCCTCGCTGCGGGCCCACGCCCAGCTGCGCGGCTTCCGGATGTCCGGCGGCAGCCAGACCACCATGCTGACCATCGCCAACCACAGCATGGCCTGCCGGGCCGAACTCGACCTCGCGCCGGCCGGCGGGGACGGGGCCCGCCGTGGCTGACGGACAGCGGCTCGGCGCCGCCTTCCTGGCCGCCTGCGCCGAGCACGGCGAGCGGCGGGCCGTGGTGGCCGGCGGCGAGGAGCTGAGCTACGCCCGGTTCGCCGCCCTGGTCCGGGAACGCGCCCGCACCCTGGACGCGCTGCTCGGACCGGACCTGGTCAACGTCGGCCTGCACGCCGCCAACAGCATCGACTACCTGCTCTGCTACTACGCGCTGCTGGTGGCCGGCCGGCTCCCGTTCCTGATCGACGCGACCTTCGGGGCCGCCGAACTGGAGGGCATCCGGACCAGCTGCGGTGTTCCGGCGTTCCTGTTCGACGGCGCGGAGCCGTTCCCGCTCGGCGGCGAGGCCCGGGCCGTCCCGGACAGCGCGCTGACGCTGGCCGTGCCGCCCGCCCCGGCCGGAGCACCCGAGTCCGGAGTGCCCGTTCCCGGGGCGCCCGAGCCCGGGGCGTCCACCGCCACCTGCCGGTTCACCTCCGGCACCACCGGCGCCCCCAAGTGCCTGGAGTTCACCGCCGACGCGGTGATCGCCGCCGCGCGCACCTGGGCGGCCGGCACCGGCCTCGGCCCCGACGACCGGGTGCTCTGCCTGGCCGGCTTCACCAACGGCCTGGCGTTCAACACCTCGCTGCTGCCGGTCTTCACGGTCGGCGCCGAACTCCACCTCTACCAGGGCCTGCCCACCTCCGGCGGCATCTCCCGGGCCGTCACCCGGGCCGCCGCGACCCGGCTGGTGGCCTTCCCGCTGGCCTACCGGCTGCTCGCCGCCGCACCCCGGCCGGACGTCGGGGCGTTCGCCGGCGTCACCCGGGCCGTCTCCGCGGCCGCCGTCCTCGACCCCGAGGTCCGGCGCGGCTTCGAGTCCCGGTACGGCGTGCGGATCGCCGACTACTACGGCATCGCCGAGACCGGCCCGTGCACCTACGAACGCGAACCCGACCGCTCCGAAGGACTCGGCACCGCACTGCCCGGCGTGTCCGTCAAGGTCGTCGAACTGCCCACCGGCGAGAGCGAGGTGAGGGTCCGCACCGACTCGATGGCGGCCGGCTACCTGAACGCCCCCGGCGCCCTCGCCGAACGGCTCGACCCCGACGGCTACTACCGCACCGGCGACCTCGGACACCTGGCCGACGGGCGGCTGTTCGTCACCGGCCGGCTCGGCGGACCGATCAACCTGGCCGGCCGGAAGATCGACCCGGCCGAGATCGAACGCACCCTGCTCGCGCTCGACGGCGTCACCGACGCCGCCGTGTTCGCCGACACCGACGCCAACGGCGAGACCGTCCTGCACGCCGCCCTGGCCGGCAGCGGACGGATCGGCCGCGCCGAGGTCGTCGACGCCTGCCGCGCCCGCCTCGCGCCGTTCAAGGTGCCCGGCCGGGTGACCTTCCTCCCCGCCATTCCCCGATCGACCGTCGGCAAGGCCCGGATGACCGAGCTGCGCCGCCTGGTCCGGGACACCCGCGCCGCCGACGGCACTCCCCAGGAACTGGAGAAGAAAGCATGAGCACAGCCAACGAGGCGGCCCGCACCGACACCGGGATCCCCGGCGACGCCGAACTCCGTACGGAGATCGAGCTGCTCGTGGAGACCGCCACCGGACGGGTGGTCACCGTCGCCGACCTGCGCGCCGCGGACGGCGAACTCGACCGGGCCGGCGTCAACTCCATCGGCTACATCAACCTGATGGAGGTGCTGGAGCAGCGCTACGACGCGGTGATCGACCCCGAGGCCGACCCGGAGCACCTGTACTCCGTCGACTCGATCGTCCGGTTCGTCCGCGCCCGGCTCACCGAGGGGGGCCGGGCATGACCGCCGCCGCCCCCGACCGGGCCGTCAGTGTGCTGCACGAGTTGCTGACCCGCCGAGGACTCGAACCCGGCGACGCGACGCCGGGTGAGGCGTCGGACCAGGCGCTCGGGCAGGCGCTGGACCGGGTCTGGGAGACCCGGCCGTTCGCCGTCGCCGCCGCGCTGACCGAGCAGCTCCACGGCGTGCTGCCGCTGCTGGACGCCTTCGACGCGGACGCCCCGCTGCTCGACGAGGTCCGGGCGGGCCGGGTCGCCGCCTCGCTGGGGCTGTTCACCCCCAACGCCCTGCTCAGCCTCACCGCCCCCGCCGTCCGGGCCGACCGGGACGGCGACCGGACGGTGCTGCACGGCCGCTACCGCTACGCCGTCCGGGAGGCCGGGGCGTCGGTGGTCCCGGTCCGTACGGACGGCGGGACCAGGCTGGCGCTGGTCCGGCACGACGCCCCCGGCGTCCGGCTGCACGGGGCCGGCCGGGCGGCCGGCTGGGGCTGGGCCGAACTCGACGGGGCCCCCGCCGCCGCGCTCTCCCGCCCGGTCGACTGGACCCCCGGGGGAGCGCTGACCGCCGCCCTGGACGGCTACGCCTGGGCGTTCGTCCGCGGCGCCCTGGCCTGGCCCGCCCGGGTCGTCGCCGACCTGCGCCGGACCCTGGCCGGAGCCGGTGCGGGCGTCGAGGCGCTGTCCACCTCCCAGTACCTGGCCCATGAACTCAGCAAGCTGGAGATCGAGATCTCGCTGGCCTCGGCCGCCGCCCGGTTCGGGGCGGGGTTCAAGGCCGAGGCCCCCGGCGGGCAGGCCGCCCTCGCGACCCTGCTGAGCTGCGTCGACCTGCTCCAGCGGACGGCCCGGACCGCCGAGGACATGGCCACCGAGCTGGGCCTGGAGCACTCCCCGGCGGACGCCGCCGACTGGCCCGTCGCCGTCCTCCAGGCCTGCTTCGGCGGCCGGCGCGTGGTCGAGAACGAACTCGCCCGCCGGATGGGCCTGGTCGTGGAGGCGATCGGCACATGACCGTCCCCGTCCCCGTCGCCGTCTGCGGGCTGACCGGCCGGATGGCGGGCGTCGTGCGGCAGGCCGTGCTGGCCGCCCCCGACCTCGCGCTGTCCGCCCGGCTCAGCCTCCGGCCCCCGCCGCCCGGCCGGGCCGAGGCCGGTCCGTCCGAGGCCGGTCCGTCCGAAGTCGGCCGGGCCGAGCCCGGTTCAGCGGTGCCGGTGGTGCACCGGCTCGCCGACCTCCCGGAGCCGCACCCGGTGATCGTCGACTTCACCGCCGAGGAGGCCACCGCCGACCTGCTCGACCAGGCCCGCACGGTGCCCTGCGCGCTGGTCATCGGCACCAGCGGCCTCGGCGACCGGCACCGGGCCCTGCTGGCCGAGGTCGGCCGGAGCCGCCCGGTGGTGGTCGCCGCCAACTACAGCCTCGCCCTGCTCGCCGTCACCCGGTTCGTCCAGGACCTCGCCGCCCGGTCCGACGACAGCTGGCAGGCGGGCGTCGGCGACCTGCACTTCGCCGGCAAGCGCGACCGCCCCAGCAGCACCGCCCGCCACCTCGCCGCCGCCTGGCAGGACGCCCGCGGCCCCGGCGCGCCCGCCCCCGACATCACCTCCTTCCGCCTCGGCGACGCCCTCAGCGAGCACCGGGTGGTCGCGGCGGGCACCGGCGAGCACGTCGAGGTGCTGCACCGGATGGCCGACCGCCGCGCGTTCCTGCCCGGCGTGCTGCGCGCGATCCGGTACGCGGCCACCGCCGGGCCGGGCGTGCGCAGCCTGGCGGACGTGGTGGACGCCCCCGTCCCCGGACCGAGGTGACCGCCGTGCGGCTGCTCTGGGACGACGTCCGGCGCGGTGCGGCGCGGGCCGCGCGGCTGCACGGCGGGCACACCGCCGCCGCCCGGCAGGACCAGTGGTACGCCGCCCGGCACACCCTGAAGACCGGGCTGGTCCGGCTCGGCCTGGTGCCCGACCTGCCCGACGCCCACCGGCGGATCGGACTGGCCGGCCCGGGCGCCGTCCGCCGGATCAGCTGGGACGGCGCCGACCTGCGGCCCGCCGTCCAGTTCTCCCTCGCGCACACCGCCGAGCAGGTGGTGGTGGCCCTGCGGCGGGAACCGGCCGACGGCACGGCGCCGAGCGGGCTGGGTGTCGACGCGGAGACCGAGTGGGCCACCGCCGAGCGCAACCTGCACCGGTTCGGCACTGCGGCCGAGCTCGACGCGCTGCGCCGGGCCTGCGGCCCGGTCCGGCCGCTGCACCTCTGGTGCGTCAAGGAGGCGCTGGCGAAGGCCTCCGGCCTGGGCTTCCGGATCCCGCCCCGGCGCTACCGCCTGCACCCCGCCGCCGACGACGGAGCCGGCGCCGCACCGCACCGCCTGACCGTCGAGATCGCCGGAGCCGGAGCCGGACCGCCGGGCCACGGCCCCCGCACCGCCCGGGTCCGCCTCGGCACCCGGACCGCCGCCGGCCGGCCGCCCACCGCGTGGGCGGTGGCCGAGCTGCCGACGCGCTGAACCCCCGCCCAACGACGCCGACATGGGAGATGACCGTGACCGAGGACGCACCGATCACCGGCATCGGCCGACTGATCGCCGACCGGGCCGATGCCCAGCCGGACGCCGACGCCCTCCTCGCCCCCGACCGGACCCCGCTCACCTACCGGGCGCTCGCACTCCGGATCGAGGAGATCGGGCGGACGCTGAACAGCTTCGGGATCGGCCGCCCCCACCGGGTCGCCCTGGTGCTGCCCAACGGCCCCGACCTCGCCACGGCGTTCCTCGGCACGGCCGCGTACGCCCAGAGCGCCCCGCTCAACCCCGCCTACCGGGAGCCGGAGTTCGCCTTCTACCTCGCCGACATGCGGGCCGACGCCCTGCTGGTCGAGGCGGGCGACGACTCGCCCGCCGTGACGGTGGCCCGCCGGCTCGGCATCCGGATCATCGAGCTGAGCTCCCGGCCCGGCACCCCCGCCGGCCGGTTCGACCTGCACTGCGCCGACCCGGGCACGCCGGTCGCCGCCGACGACGGGGGCCCGGCCGGCCCGGACGACACCGCGCTGATCCTGCACACCTCCGGCACCACCGACCGGCCCAAGCTCGTCCCGCTCACCCACGCCAACCTGAACGTCGCCGCCCGCAACACCGGCGCCGCCTTCGCCCTCGACGAGCACGACCGCTGCCTCAACCCGATGCCGCTGTTCCACGCCCACGGCCTGACCAGCACCCTGCTGGCCACCCTGGTCCGCGGCGCCGCCATCGTCTGCACCCCCGGCTTCAGCGACACCGGCTTCTACCGCTGGCTGGCGGAGTTCCGGCCGACCTGGTACACCGCCGTGCCCGCCATGCACCAGGCCCTGCTGTCCGTCGCCGACGACCACCGCGAGGTCCTCGCCGCCAGCCGGCTGCGGTTCATCCGCTCCGCCTCCGCGCCGCTGCCCGGCCCGACCCTCACCGCCCTGGAGGACGCCTTCGGGGCCCCCGTCGTCGAGGCGTACGGCATGACCGAGGCGGGCTCGCTGGTCACCAGCAACCCGCTGCCGCCCGGTGAGCGCAAACCCCGTTCGGTCGGCCTGCCGGTCGGCGGCCCGGTCCTGGTGCTCGACAAGGCGGGCCGCCCGGTGCCGGTCGGCGAGTCCGGCGAGATCGCCATCCGGGGCGCCAACGTGATGGCCGGCTACGAGGCCAACCCGGAGGCCAACGCCCGTGCCTTCACGGACGGTTGGCTGCGCACCGGCGACGAGGGGCGCCTCGACGAGGACGGCTACCTGTACGTGGTCGGCCGCAGCAAGGAGATCATCAACCGCGGCGGCTCCAAGGTCGCCCCGGTCGAGATCGACGACGTGCTGGCCGGCCACCCCACCGTCAAGCTCGCCGTCGCCTTCGGCGTCCCGCACCCCACCCTGGGCGAGGACGTCGCGGTGGCCGTCGTCCCGCAGCCCGGTGCGACGGTCGTCGAACGGGACCTGCGCGAGTACGCCCGGGAACGGCTCGCCGACTTCAAGGTCCCCAGCCGGGTGTTCGTCGTCGACGACGTCCCGCGCAGCCCCACCGGCAAGGTGCAGCGGCTGCGGCTCGCCGAACGCCTGGCCGCTGCCGCCACCGCCGCCGACGGGCCCGGCCGCCGGGCCGCCCCCGCCGACCCGCTGGAACGGCGGATCGCCGCCGTCTGGTCCGAGGTGCTCGGCACCGAGGAGTTCGGCGTCGACGACAACTTCTTCGACCTCGGCGGCAACTCGCTGCTGCTCAAGCGGGTCGCCGCCGGGCTCGGCGAGCAACTCGGCCGCGAGGTACCGCTGTTGGTGCTGACCATGTGCCCCACCGTCGGGACCCTGGCCGAGCACCTCGCCGAGGAGCCCGCCCGGCCCGCCGACAACGACCCCGCCCCCGCCCCCGACAGCCGGGAACGGCTCGACCGCGGCCGCGACCGGATGCGGCGCCAGCTCGACCGGCGGCAGGCCGGCTCGCGGAAGGAGAACAGCTGATGGCGTACACCGACGAGCCGACCGGCCTGGAGATCGCCGTCATCGGCCTGGCCTGCCGCTTCCCCGGCGCGAACGGCCCCGAGCAGTACTGGGAGAACCTGCGCAGCGGCACCGAGTCGATCAGCTTCTTCACCCCCGACGAACTCGCCGCCCAGGGCGTCCCGGAGACCCTGCGGGCCGACCCCGACTACGTCGCCGCCCAGGGCGTCCTGGCGGACGCCGACCGGTTCGACGCCGACTTCTTCGGCATCAGCCCGAAGGAAGCCGACCTGATGGACCCCCAGCACCGGGTGCTGCTGCGGTGCGCCTGGGAGGCCCTGGAGGACTCCGGCCACGACCCGCGCGCGGTGCCCGGCCGGGTCGGCGTGTACGCGGGCAGCTACTACAACAGCTACGTCGACCACGTGGACGGCCGGATCGACGGCGAGGACCCCGGCGAGGTGTTCGCCCGGAACATCGCCAACGAGAAGGACTTCCTGGCCACCCGGATCGCCTACAAGCTCGACCTGTCCGGCCCCGCCCTCACCGTGCAGTCCGCCTGCTCCACCTCCCTGGTCGCCGTGCACCTGGCCTGCCAGGCGCTGCTCAGCGGCGCCTGCGACACCGCGCTCGCCGGGGGAGCGACGGTCCGCGCCCACCAGCAGCAGGGCTACCTGTTCCAGCCCGGCGGGATCTTCTCCGCCGACGGCCACTGCCGGCCCTTCGACGCCACCGCCCAGGGCACCGTCGCCGCCAACGGCGCCGGGATGGTCGTCCTCAAGCGGCTGGAGGACGCGCTCGCCGACGGCGACCCGATCCGGGCCGTGATCAAGGGCTCGGCGGTCGGCAACGACGGCGCTCAGCGGGTCGGCTTCACCGCGCCCGGCGTGGCCGGCCAGGTCCGGGTCATCCGGGACGCCCTCGACGCCGCCGACGTCGACCCCGCGACCATCGACTACGTCGAGGCCCACGGCAGCGCCACCCCGCTCGGCGACCCGATCGAGATCGAGGCCCTCACCCAGGTCTTCCAGGGCCTGGCACCCGGCAGCTGCGCCATCGGCGCGGTCAAGGGCAACATCGGCCACACCCACGCCGCCGCCGGTGTCGCCGGACTGATCAAGACCGTGCTGGCGCTCCAGCACCGGCAGATCCCGCCGAGCCTGCACTTCGAGATCCCCAACCCGGCCATCGACTTCGACGCCGTCCCGTTCCGCGTCAACACCCGGCTGGCCGACTGGCCCACCGGGCCCGTCCCGCGCCGGGCCGGCGTCAGCTCCTTCGGCATGGGCGGCACCAACGCCCACGTCGTCCTGGAGGAGGCCCCCGCCCCGGCCCGCCGCGACCCCGGCCGCGCCCGCGTCCTGCTGCCGGTCACGGCCAGGACCGCCACCGCCCTGGAAGCCGCCACCGACCGCCTCGCCGACCGCCTCGACGGCGCCGGCGCCCCCGACCTGGCCGGCACCGCCCGCACCCTGCAGACCGGCCGCCGCCACCACGGCCACCGGCGGTTCCTGATCGCCGAGTCCACCGCCGAGGCGGCCCGCGCACTGCGCGAGCGCACCCCGAACACCGTCCGCACCGGCCACCACGACGGCAGCCCCCGGCAGGTCGCGTTCGTGCTCCCCGGACTCGGCGAGCAGCGGATCGGCATGGGACGCGAACTCCACGCCACCGAGCCGGTGTTCCGGGCCGCCCTGGACCGCTGCGCGGAGGGCTTCCGCCCGTACCTCGGCCTGGACCTGCGCGAGCTGCTCCACCCCGCCGGGGCCCCGGACACCGCCGCCGCCGGCCCCGACCTGCGGCGGATGCTGCGCGGCCCCGCCGCCGCGGAGCGCACCGAACTCGACCGCACCCGGTACGCGCAGCCCGCCACCTTTGCGATCGAGTACGCGCTGGCCCGGCTCTGGGAGTCCTGGGGCGTGCGGCCGAGCGCGCTGATCGGCTACAGCATCGGCGAGTACACCGCCGCGCACCTGGCCGGGGTCCTCTCGCTGGACGACGCCATCGCGCTGGTCGCGCACCGGGCCCGGCTGATCGACGGCCTGCCGGCCGGCGCCATGCTGGCCGTGCCGCTCTCCGAGGAGCAGGTGCTCGGCCTGCTGGACCAGGACCTCTCGCTGGCCGCCGTCAACGGGCCCGCGCTGTGCGTGGTGGCCGGCACCGCCGAGGCCGTCGGCGCGTTGGAGGCCCGGCTCGCCGCGGACGGCGTCGCCGCCCGGCAGCTGCAGACCACCCACGGCTTCCACTCGCACCTGATGGACCCGATCGTCGAGGAGTTCGCCGAACTCGCCGCCGGGGTCGCCCTCCACCCGCCGACCGTCCCGTACGTCTCCAACGTCACCGGCGACTGGGCCGACGCCGGCCTGGTCACCGACCCGGCGTACTGGGTGCGCCACCTGCGCCTGCCGGTGCGGTTCGCCGACGGCGTCGGCCGGCTGTGGCAGCAGCCCGGACGGGTCCTGCTGGAGACCGGTCCCGGCCAGTCCCTGACCAGCCTGGCCCTGCAGCTGCGACCCGCCGCCGCGGCGCCGGGCGTGGCGCTGGCCTCCATGCCGGGCCGGTTCGACCGGCAGGGCGAGGAACGGTTCCTGCTGAACACCGCCGGGGCGCTCTGGGCGGCCGGCGTGGACCCGGACTGGACGGCCGTCAGCGGCGGCAACGACGCGACCAGGGCCGTCCTGCCGCCGTACCCCTTCGAGGAGGCCCGGCACTGGATCGACCCGGCGCCCCGCACGGCCGACCGCACGGCCGCCCGCTCGCTCGCCCGGCGGGCCGACCTCGCGGACTGGTTCCACACCCCCGTCTGGGAGTCGCTGCCGCCGCGCCCGCTGACCGGCGCCCCGGAGCCCCGCAGCTGGCTGCTGTTCACCGACGAGGCGGGCGTCGGCGACGCGCTGGCCGCCCGGCTGCGCGCCGACGGCCACCGGGTCGGCACCGTCCGGGCGGGTGACGGCTGGCGCGAACTCCCCGACGGCGACTACCGGATCGCCCCCGGCAGCGAGGCCGACCACCGGCGGCTGGTCGAACGGCTCACCGCCGACGGCGCCCCGCCGGACCGGATCGTCCACCTGTGGAGCGTCGGTCCGCGCCGCTCCGCCGAGGAGACCCTGGAGCGCGGCTTCCACAGCCTGCTCCGGCTCGACCAGGCCCTCACCGCCGCCGCCCCCGACGCCCCACTGGACCTCACGGCGGTCTCCAGCGACGCCTTCGCCGTCCTCGGCACCGAACCCGTCGCCCCGGAGAAGGCCACCCTGACGGGCCCCGCGCTGGTCCTGCCGCTGGAGCAGCCCGACACCGTCTGCCGGGCCGTCGACCTGTCGCTGCCGCCGGGCCGCGACTGGACGCCCGAGGACACCGAACTGCTGTACGCCGAACTCCTCGACGAGCCGACCCGGCCGCTCACCGCCCTGCGCGGGCGCCGCCGCTGGGAGCGCGGCCACCGGCCGGTCCGGGTCGAGGCCGTCGCGGACGGCCGGACCCCGCTGCGCGAGCACGGCGTCTACCTGATCACCGGCGGCTTCGGCGGCGTCGGCCTCTCGCTGGCCCGCCACTTCGCGGCCGCCGCCCGGGCCCGGCTGGTCCTGGTCGGCCGGACCGCGCCGCCGCCCCGGGAGAGCTGGGAGGCGCTGCTCGCCGACGACGGCGCGGACCCGGCGGTGGGGGAGCGGATCCGGGCCGTACTGGAGCTCGAAGAGCTCGGCGCGCAGGTGCTGACCGCGGCCGCCGACGTCGCCGACCCGGCCGCCATGGACCGGATCGCCGACCAGGCCGTGGAGCGGTTCGGCGCCGTGCACGGGATCGTGCACGCGGCCGGCGTCCCGGCCGCCGGGCTGGCCCAGCTCAAGACCGCCGAGGCCGCCGACCGGGTGCTCGGCCCGAAGGTCCGCGGCGGCCTGGTGGTCGACGCGCTGGCCCGCCGGCTCGCCCCGGACTTCACCGTCCACTGCTCCTCCAGCCTCGCCCTCACCGGCGGCGTCGGACAGATCGACTACGTCGCCGCCAACGCCTTCCTGGACGCCCTGGCCCAGCACAACGAGGCCACCGGCGGCCCCCGCACGGTGTCGGTGAACTGGGACGGCTGGCAGGAGGTCGGGATGGCCTTCCGCACCATCGGCGCCGGCGGCGACCGGCCCGCCGAGGGCCGCACCGGCCCGGTCGACCACCCGCTGATCGACGCCTGCCTGCGCGACGACGAGGCCGTCGCCGTCTACGCGGTGGCGCTCAGCGTCGCCACCTCCTGGCTGATCGACGAGCACCGGATGGCCGGCAACGCCGTCGTCCCCGGCACCGGCCACCTGGAACTCGCCCGCGCCGTCCACGAGCACCAGAGCGGCGACCCCCGGGCCGTCCTCGACCGGGTCACCTTCCTCTCCCCGGTGGTCATCGGCGAGGACCAGCGGCGCGAGCTGCGGGTCGTGCTGGACAAGCGGCACAGCCCGCCGCGCTTCGCCGTGATCAGCCGGGAGGCCGCCGGCGCCGGGGGTGCCGGCGATCTCCGGGCCGATCTCCGGGCCGATCTCCGGGCCGAGGAGGACGGCTGGCAGGTGCACGTGACCGGCTCCGTCGGTCCGGTCGGCGAGGACACCGCCCCGCCCCGCCGCCACGACGTCGCCGAACTGATCGCCCGGGCCGGGATGCGCGACCTCGGGGCCGTCGACCACACCGGCCCGATGGGCTTCGGCCCGCGCTCCCGCTGCCTGCGACGGGTGCACCTCGGCGAGAAGGAGGCGCTGGCCGAACTCGAACTGCCCGCCGAGTTCGCCGGCGACCTGGAGCGGATCGCCCTCCACCCGTCGCTGCTCGACCTCGGCGCCGGCTTCCACGGGATGAACCTGGCCGAGGAGTTCCGGATCCCGCTCAGCTACGGCCGCCTCACCCTGCTCGCCCCGCTGCCCCGCCGGATCTACAGCCACCACCGCTTCCACGAGGCGGACCGGCCCGGCAAGGAGACCTTCACCGCGGACTTCACGCTGCTGGACGAGACCGGCCTGGAGACCGTCCGGGTCGAGGACTTCCTCCTCAAGCGGGTCGCCGACCTGGAGACCCGGCTGGAGGCACTGCGCGACGGCACCTCCCGGGAGACCGCGAGCTACCGCTTCCCGCCCGCCGCCACCACCGCCCCCGCCCCCGCCGGACGGCCGGGCGACGCCGGATCGCTGCGCGACCACCTCGACCAGGGCATCCGGCCCGCCGAGGGCGTCGAGGCGCTGCTGCGGCTGCTCGCCGCCGGCCTCGGCCCGCAGGTCGCCGTGGTGGCCAAGGACCTGGACGCGGTGTTCGCCGACATCCGGGCCCACCGGGTGGGCGCCCCGGCGGACGGTCCGGCGGAGTCCGTCGCCGTCCACCCGCGCCCCGGCCTGCTCACCGAGTACGCCGAACCCCGGGACGACACCGAGAGCGCGCTGGCCGGGCTCTGGGCCGAACTGCTCGGCCTGGAACGCGTCGGCGTGCACGACGAGTTCTTCGAGCTCGGCGGCCACTCGCTGCTCGGCCTCCAGCTCGCGGCCCGGATCCGCCGCCAGTTCGGCCTCGACCTGGCGCTGAACGCCCTCTTCGAAACCCTGACCGTGGCGGAACAGGCCGCCGCGCTCCGGCCACGCCTCGACCCCAACCCGACGACCGCCGGCCCGGATGGACCGGGCCCGGCCGACGGCCCACAGAAGCGGAGCACAGCAGATGTCTGACATCCACACGGTCGGCGTGGTCGGCGCCGGTGTCATGGGCACCGGTCTGGCCCAGGCGCTCGCCCAGACCGGCCACCGGGTCCTGCTCGTCGACCGGACCAAGGAGATCCTCGCCGCCGCCGAGCGCACCATCGGCCAGGGCCTGCGGTTCGGGCGGCTGCTGGGCGCCAAGGCGTCGGGCGCCAAGGCGTCGGGCGCCAAGGGGCCGGAGGCCGAGCGCCCCAAGGAGGACCGGGCGACCGTCCTCGGACGGATCGGCTACACCACCGACTACGAGGGCTTCGACGAGGCCGACTTCGTGATCGAGAACATCACCGAGGACTGGGGCCTGAAGAAGGGCGTCTACGAGCGCCTGGACGCGCTCTGCCCCGAGCGCACCGTGTTCGCCGCCAACACCTCGGTCATCCCGATCACCCGGATCGGCGCGGCCACCTCCCGGCCCGACCGGGTGCTCGGCATGCACTTCATGAACCCCGTCCCGCTCAAGCCGACCGTGGAGATGATCCGCGGCCACCACACCTCCGCCGCGACGGTGGACACCGCCCGCACCCTGCTGGCCCAACTGGGCAAGGAGGGGATCCTGGTGGAGGACTCGCCGGGGTTCGTCACCAACCGGGTCCTGATGCTCACCGTGAACGAGGCCGTCTACCTGGTCCACGAGGGCGTGGCCGGCGCCGAGGACGTCGACCGGATCTTCAAGACCTGCTTCGGCCACACCATGGGCCCGCTGGAGACCGCCGACCTGATCGGCCTGGACACCATCCTGCAGTCCGTCGAAGGCCTCTACGCCGCGTTCAGCGACAGCAAGTACCGGCCGTGCCCGCTGCTGGTCCGGATGGTCGACGCCGGCCTGCTCGGCCGCAAGAGCGGCCAGGGCTTCTACAGCTACGCCACCACCCTGGCCTGACCCCGCCGCACGCCCGCACGCCCCGCCACAACCGACCGAGCAGGAGGAACCGCCCGCCATGACGACGGCCGACCACAAGCCGCAGATCCTCGCCTTCCTCGCCCAGTTCTTCGGCGAGCACCGGCTCACCGACGACGAGGACATCTTCGCCACCGGATTCGTCAACTCGCTCTTCATCATGCAGCTGGTGCTGTTCGTCGAGGGCGAGTTCGACATCACCGTCGACGACGACGACCTGGAGATGGCCAACTTCAACACCGTGCGCGCGATCGACGCGCTCGTCACCCGCAAGCGCGGCGCGGTGGGCGCCGCCGCCCAGCGCTCCTGACCGTCCGGGCCGCCCGCCGCCCGTGACCTTCCCGACCGCAGAGACGAGGCAAGAGAGGGACCGATGGCCATCAGAGTGCAACTGACCGAGCGTCAGGCCGCCGCGCGGGAGGAGTACGAGTCCTTCGCCCGGGAGGCCGTCGCCCCGCACGCGGACGCCTGGGACCGCGCCGAACGCCTCCCCGAGGAGTTCGTCAAGGAGTTCGCCGCCCGCGGCCTGCTGGGCGCCGCCGTCCCGGCCGGCTACGGCGGCACCGAACTGGACCCGATCACCTTCGGCCTGCTCAACGAGGAACTCGGCCGCGGCTGTTCGTCCGTGCGCAGCCTGGTCACCGTGCACGGCATGGCCTCGTACGCGGTCGCCCGCTGGGGCGGCGAGCAGCAGCGCGCGCACTGGCTGCCCAAGTTCGCCACCGGCGGGGCGATCGGCGCCTTCGCGCTCACCGAGCCCGGCGCCGGCAGCGACGTCAAGGCCCTGCGGACCGAGGCCCGGCGCACCGCGGACGGCTTCGCGCTCACCGGCGAGAAGCGCTGGATCACCTTCGGCCAACGCGCCGACGTGTACCTGCTGTTCGCCCGCCTGGACGGCCGGGAGGCCGCCTTCCTGGTGCCCCGGGACGCCCCCGGACTGACCGTCCGGCCGATCACCGGCATCCTGGGCACCAAGGCCTCGATGCTCGCCGAACTCAGCCTCGTCGACTGCCTGGTGGCGCCCGAGGCGCTGCTCGGCCGGCCCGGCTTCGGACTGGCCGCCGTCGCCGCGACCGCCCTCGAACTGGGCCGGTACAGCGTCGCCTGGGGCTGCGTCGGCCTCGCCCAGGCCTGCCTGGACGCCTCCCTCGACCACGCCGACCGGCGGGAGACCTTCGGCGTCCGGCTCCGCGACCACCAGCTGGTCCAGCGGATGATCGCCGACATGGCCACCGGCACCGCCGCCGCCCGGCTGCTCTGCCAGCAGGCCGGCTGGCTGCGGCAGGACCGCTCCACCGAGAGCCTGCACGCCACCTGGCTCGCCAAGTACCACGCCTCCCGCACCGCGTTCCGCTCCGCCTCGGACGCCGTCCAGGTGCACGGCGCGCACGGCTGCGGCCCGGACTACCCGGTGCAGCGCTACCTGCGCGACGCCAAGGTGATGGAGATCATCGAGGGCAGCACCGAGGTCCAGCAGGCCACCATCGCCGAATCCGCCTACCACTCCCGCCCCCGCACCACCCCCACCGAAAGGGTGACGGCATGACCGCCCAGGGCACCGCCGACCAGCCGGACGGCACCACCGCCGAGCCGGCCGCCGCGACCGCCGCGTCGCCCGCCGCGTCGGACGGCAGCACCGCGGACAAGCCCGCCAAGACCGTCAAATGCGTCGTCTGGGACCTCGACCACACCGTGTGGGACGGCATCCTGCTGGAGGACGGCGAGGCGCCGCTGCGCCCCGGTCTGCGCGAGGTCATCGTCGAACTCGACCGCCGCGGCATCCTGCACTCCATCGCCAGCCGCAACGACCACGACGCCGCCACCGAGGCGCTGCGCCGGCACGGTCTGCTGGACTACTTCCTCTACCCGCAGATCAACTGGAACGCGAAGTCCTCGTCGATCCGCTCCATCGCCACCTCGCTCAACCTCGGCCTGGACGCGTTCGCCTTCGTCGACGACGACGCCTTCGAACGCGGCGAGGTCGCCTTCGAGCTCCCCGAACTGCTGGTCCTGGACGCGGCGGAGGCCGCCGGCCTGGCCGACCGGCCGGAGTTCTCCCCCCGGTTCATCACCGACGACTCCGCCCGCCGCCGCGAGATGTACCTCGCCGACCAGGAGCGCACCCGGGTCGAGAAGGACTTCACCGGCCCCCAGGAGGCCTTCCTGGCCACCCTCGGGATGACCCTCACGATCCACCCCGCGCGGGCGGACGACCTCCGCCGGGCCGAGGAACTGACCGTCCGCACCCACCAGTTGAACACCACCGGCTACACCTACTCGTACGACGAGCTGGATGCCTTCCGGCTCTCCGACAGCCACGAGCTGCTGGTCGCCCGGCTGGAGGACCGGCACGGCCCGTACGGCACCATCGGCCTGGTGCTGCTCGCCAAGGACCCGGACGCCTGGACCGTCAAGCTGCTGCTGATGTCCTGCCGGGTGATGTCCCGCGGCGTCGGCGGGGTGATCATCAACCACCTGCGCCGCCGGGCCCGGGAGGCCGACACCCGCCTGCTGGCCGAGTACCTGCCGAACGGGCGCAACCGGATGATGCTGATCACCTACAAGTTCACCGGCTTCCGCCAACTCCCGGGCGAGGACGGGCTGAAGCTGTTCGAGGCCGACCTCGCCGAGGTCCCCGGCGACCCGGACTACCTGACCGTCCGCACCCCCACGGCGGCCGACCTGGCCGACGACGCCCTGACCTCAACGGGTGTGTCCGGCGACGCCCCGACCGTGGCGAAGGCGACCGGCGACGCCCCGACCGCAGCGGACCGGCAGCCGTGACGGCGGCCGGCAGCCCGTGGGTGGTCCGGACCGAGCCCAAACCCGGGGCCCGGCTCCGGCTGGTCTGCTTCGCCTACGCCGGCGGCGGCAGCTCGGCCTTCGCCGACTGGCCGCGCACCCTGCCCGAGGACGTCGAGGTGTGCGCGGTCCGGCTGCCGGGCCGCGAGTCGCGGATCTTCCAGCCGGCCTACACCGACGTCGAGGACCTGCTGCCCGACCTCACCGAGGCGCTGGCCGACCACCTCCGGCCCCCCTATGCCCTGTTCGGGCACAGCATGGGCGCGCTGATCGCCTTCTCCTTCGCCCGCCGGCTCCGCGCCCTCGGCGCCCCCGCCCCCGACCACCTGGTGGTCTCCGGCCGCCGGGCCCCGCAGCTCACCCACAACCGGCCGCTGATCCACCACCTGCCGCAGGACCAGTTCCTGGACCGGATCCGGGAACTGGGCGGCACCCCGGAGTCGCTGCTGGCGGACGCCCGGGTGATGCGGCTGGTCCTGCCGGGGCTGCGGGCCGACTTCCAGCTCAACGACTCCTACGCCTACCGCCCGGAGGACCCTCTGAGCGTCCCGATCACCGCCTTCGGCGGGCGCGCCGACCCGCACGTCGACCCCGAGGGCCTCGCCGCCTGGGCGCGGCAGAGCACCGGCGCGTTCACCCTGCGGATGTTCGAGGGCGGGCACTTCTTCCTGCACAGCGACCAGACGGAGGTGCTGCGCGAACTGTCCCGGCTGCTGCGCCGGCCGACCGACCGGATCGCCGGAGCCGTCGTCCGGTGAACCCGCCCGAGCAGTACTGCCCCGTGAGCCCGCCCGAGCAGGACGGCGCCGGGCAGCCGTCCGAGCAGTGGCCGGTCGGCCCCGCCGAGCCGACCCTCGCCGACGGCGAGGTGCACGTCTGGCGGACCCGCCTCGATCTGCCCGAGCCGGTCGCGCGCCGGTACGCGGACCTCCTCGACCCCGAGGAGCGGACGCGGGCCGGCCGCTGCCGGCTGCCGGTCGAACGCGCCCGCTTCACCGCCGCGCACGGCGCGCTGCGCACCGTCCTCGCCCGCTACACCGGACGGGCCCCCGCCGACCTCCGGCTGCACCGCACCGCCCGCGGGCGCCCCTGTCTGACGCCCGCACCGGAACCCGCGGGACTCGACTTCAACCTCAGCCACTCGGGGGGCCTGGCCCTGATCGCCGTCACCCGCACCGGTACCGTCGGCGTCGACCTGGAGGAGGTCCGCACCGACCTCGACCACCGGGCGATGGCCGCCCGCTTCCTCGGCCCCGCCGAGGCCCGGCTGATCGCCGGCCTGCCCCCGGCCGCCGGACGGCACGCCTTCTTCGCCCGCTGGACCTGGCGGGAGGCGTTCGCCAAGGCCGCCGACGTGCCCGTGCCGCGCCGGCTCGGCAGCGGCGCGCCGGACACGCTGCCGATCACGGTGGGTCGGTGGAAACTGAACAACCTTCCGCTGGACAACGGATATTGTGCGACGGTCGCGGCCACCGCGTCCTGCGCACCGCCGCTCCGGTGGACCCTGAACTGACGCAGGACCGGGCCGCCGGACGTCGCCCACCCGTTCCGCCCGACAAGGACGCGGAGGAAAGGAGTCGGACCGCATGCCCGACCTGTCCAGCCTGTGGTGGTTCTTCACGGCCTCACTCGTGCTGCTGCTCATCCCCGGCCCGTCCGTGCTCTACGTGACCGGCCGGACCCTCGACCAGGGACGCCGGGCCGGACTGCTGTCCACCCTGGGCCTGGCCTGCGGCGACCTCGTCCAGGTGCTCGCCGCCGTGGTCGGCCTGTCCGCCCTGGTCGCCTCCTCCGAGACCGCCTTCGACGTGGTCAAGTACGCGGGCGCCGGCTACCTCGTCTGGCTCGGCGTCAAACGACTGCGCACGCCGGACCCGGACCCGGACGCCGCGGAGAGCGGCGAGGCGCCCGCCCGCTCCCCGCGGATCTTCACCGACGGCCTCGTCGTCAACGCCCTCAACCCGAAGAGCACCCTGTTCTTCCTCGCCTTCCTGCCCTCCTTCATCCACAGCGGCCGGGGAGCGGTCTGGTCGCAGACCCTGGTCTTCGGCCTGGTCTTCGTGGTGGTCGGAATGGCCACCAACGCCGGCTGGGCGCTGCTGAGTTCACTGATGCGCCAGCGCGCCCGGAAGAGCCGCGGCTTCCTCCGCGCGGAGCGGTACGTCGTCGCCGGAGTCTTCTTCGTCCTCGCCGCCGCCACCCTGGCGACCGGCCTTACCGGCGGCTGAGCCGCCTTCGGAGCCCACCGACATGACCGACACGCCCAACAGCGCCCCGCCCTCGACCGCCGCCCACCTGCTCGCGGCCAACGAGAACCCCTACCCGCCGCTGCCCGGCGTCCTGGAACGGGCCGCCGCCGCGCTGCAGACCCTCAACCGCTACCCCGACTTCACCACCGGCCGGCTGGTGGCGGCCCTCGCCGACCACCTGCACGTCCCGCCGGCCCATCTGATAACCGGCCCAGGCTCGGTCGGGGTGCTGTTCCAACTGGTCCGCTCCGTCGCCGGACCGGGTGACGAAGTCCTGTTCGCCTGGCGCTCGTTCGAGGCCTACCCGGAGGCGGCCGCGCTCGCCGGGGCCACCCCCGTCCCGGTCCCGCTGGCGGACGGCGAGCTGCACGACCTGGCCGCGATGGCCGCCGCCGTCACCCCGCGCACCAAGGTCGTCCTGGTCTGCAACCCCAACAACCCGACCGGCACCGCCGTGCCGCCCGCCGACCTGGTGAAGTTCCTGGACGCGGTGCCCGCCGACGTGCTGGTCGTCCTGGACGAGGCCTACCGCGAGTTCGCCCCCGGCGACACGCCGGACGGGGTCGACCTCTACCGCACCCGCCCCAACCTGGTGGTGCTGCGCACCTTCTCCAAGGCGTACGGCCTGGCGGGCCTCCGGGTCGGCTACGGCGTGGCCCACGAATCCGTCGCCGCCGCGGCCCGGGCCGTCGGCCTTCCGTTCGGTGTCAGCCAGATCGCCCAGGACGCCGCCGTGGAGTCGCTCGCGGCCGGCCCCGAACTGCGCGACCGGGTCCGCGCCGTGGTCGCCGAACGCACTCGGGTCCAGGCCCTGCTGCGGGCTCAGGGCTGGCCGCTGGAGGAGTCGCACGCCAACTTCGTCTGGTTCCGGCTGGGCGAGCACACCGCGGCCTTCGCCGCGGCCTGCTCCGCCGCCGGGATCACCGTGAAGGTCTTCCCCGGCGAGGGCGTCCGGATCAGCATCGGCGAACCGCTCGCCAACGACGCCGCGGTGGCCGTGGCCGGCGCCTGGCGCTCCCGCGGCGCGTAGGGCCACCGGCTCCGGGGCTCTGATGGGGCTCCGGGGCCGGTCGACCCGCGCCGGGCGGTGGGGCCCGGCGCGGGTCGTGGAGCTAGGCGTGGGCAGTCGTGCCCGGCGCGGGTCGTGGGGCCGGGGTCAGCCCAGGGCGAGAGCGCTCAGCCGGTCGGCGCTGCCGTTGAAGAGGTCCTGGTCACCCGGGAAGGTGCCGGAGTCGGCGTACTGCCAGAAGGTCTGGTAGCCCCAGCCGTTCGGCAGGGCGCCGACGGTGGAGGAGTATCGGGCGATCCACAGCGGGTTGGTGGCGCCGAAGCCGCCGTAGTTACCGGTGCAGCTCGCCCACCAGCTGGTCGTGGTGTAGATCGTCGGATAGCGGCCGGTGCGGTTGTGCACCGTGGCGCTGAAGGCGCCGATCCAGCCGACCATGGCGCTCCGGCTGAGGCCGTAGCAGCTGGCGCCGTACGGGTTGTACTCGATGTCGAGGGCGGGCGGCAGGGTCGCGCCGTCGGCGGACCAGCCGCCGCCGTGGTCGACGAACCAGTTGGCCTGGGCGGAGCCGGAGGAGTCGCCCGGCAGCGCGAAGTGGTAGGCGCCGCGGATCAGTCCGGCGTTGTAGGAGCCGTTGTACTGCTGGCCGAAGGACGGGTTGGTGTAGCTGGTGCCCTCGGTGGCCTTGACGTAGGCGAACTGGGCGCCGTTGGCGGCCGCGGTGGACCAGTCGACGTTGCCCTGGTAGCTGGCGACGTCCATACCGGGGGTCTGGACGGCGGAGTCGAGGGCGGCGAGCGGGGACCCGCCGTCGCGGCCCTCGTGGGCGGCGACGGTGGAGCCGGCGAAGTCCCGGTCGGGGTGGAAGCCCGGGCGGTCCTCCGGGGCGGGGGCGGCTGCGGGGGAGAGCGGGGCGGGGTCGGCCGCGTAGGCGGGCGCGCCGACGCCGGTGACCAGGGCGGCCGCGGCGGCGCATGCGGCCAGGACGGGGAGCCGGCGGCGGGCGCCGGGTCTTGTGGTACCGGTGGGGCGGGCGGAGCGGGACGAGCGGGGCATGGACACTCCTCTGGTTCCGATGCGGTCCGGTGCGTTCCGTGCGTTCCGTGCGTTCCGTGCAGTCCGGTGTGTGCTGTGCGTTCCGGTGTGGGCCGTGTGGTCCCGTGCGTACCGGTGCGGTTGGGCCCAATGAGCCCATTACGGCTGGTCGTTGGTACGGCCGGGAGCAGGTTAGCCATGTACCCGCCAGCTTTGCCAGGTGTCCGGGGTTACGCCGTTCGGAACGTTCGGAACGTTCGGGACGGCGGCGGCCGCCACGGCCCCCGCGGTGGGGCGCGGCCGCTGTGGCACGATGCCCGGACCACTCCCACCTGCGCGAGAAGAGGAAACCGCCATGTCCGAGACCGTCACCGGGTCCGCCGCCGAGTCCGCCGCCGAGCCCGACTTCCGGATCGCCACCCCCGCCGACGTACCGGCCCTGGTCGAGCTGGTCGAGTCCGCCTACCGGGGCGAGGCCAGCAAGGCCGGCTGGACCAGCGAGGCGGACCTGCTGGGCGGGCGGCGCACCGACGCCGAGGCGGTGGCGGAGGCCGTCGGCCACGCCGACGGACTGGTGCTGCTGGCCGAGCGGGACGGCGAGCTGCTCGCCTGCTGCCAGCTGGAGCGGCGTGGCGAGCGCGCGTACTTCGGCATGTTCTCGGTGCGTCCCGGCCTCCAGGGCGGCGGGATCGGCCGGGTGGTGCTGGCCCGGGCGGAGCGGCTGGCGGGCGAGGAGTGGGGCGTCGGCGCGATGGAGATGTCGGTGATCGAGCAGCGCCCGGAGCTGATCGCCTGGTACGAGCGGCGCGGCTTCCACCGGACCGGCGAGTTCAGCCCCTTCCCGTACGGGAACGAGCGGTTCGGCGTCCCGCGTCGGCCGGACCTCCGCTTCGAGCGGTTGGTGAAGGAGTTGAACGCCGCCTGAGCGCGGGCCGTTGTGCCTCCCGGGCACGGTGCGAACAGGGTCCGTTCGTTGATCGTTTGACGGTCTGTCGGCCCACTGATGCGACGTCAAGTCGCTGAGCTGCGGCGATGCGGAGATGTCATACCTCGTTCATGATTGGTCCAGACCAATGTGAGAGGCTGTGGGCGAACGGCAAAGTCCCGTCCGCTGCCCAGGGGGGCCATTTCCGCATGCCCGTACTCCATGGCACCGCCATGCCCGCACCCGACACCGGTCCGCGCCGGACACCCGCGGACCCCGACCTCCGACTCCCCGGTCCGCCCGACGACGAGGAGCTCTACTGGTACTTCGGCCCGCAGCGCCGCTGGGTGCTGCTGTGCGCCACCCTCTCCTACGCGGGAGCCACCGCCACCCTCGGCCTGTTCGCGCTGAGCAAGCCGCTGCTCTGGCCGTTCCTGCTGCTCACCCTGCTCAACGCCGCCACCTGGCTGCTCTCGCTCGCCGACGGCCAGCGCGCCCGCCGCTTCACCCGCGACTCGCACGACCTGCTGCTGCGCGCCTGGAACCCGGCCCGCCACCCGAGCGTGGACCTCCTGCTGCCCACCGCCGGTGAGCCGCTGGCCGTCCTCGACAACGCCTACCGGCACACCGCGGCGGTCCGCTGGCCCGGCGCGCTCACCGTGCTGGTCCTCGACGACGCAGACCGCCCCGAGGTCCGCGAACTCGCCGAGTCCTACGGCTTCCGGTACCGCGCCCGCCCCGACCGCGGCCGGTTCAAGAAGGCCGGCAACCTCAACCACGGCCTGGCCGAGGGCGACGGCGAGATCATCGCCGTGCTCGACGCCGACTTCTGCCCCCGCCCCGACTTCCTGCACCACCTGGTGCCCTACCTGGACAACCCCGGGGTCGGCATCGTGCAGAGCCCGCAGTGCTTCGACACCGACGCCGACATGTCCTGGCTCGAACGCGCCGCGGGAGCCACCCAGGAGATCTTCTACCGCTGGATCCAGCCCTCCCGGGACGCCCAGGACGGCACCGTCTGCTGCGGCACCAACGCGCTCTACCGACGCGCCGCCCTGCAGCGGATCGGCGGCTTCGCCGAGATCGACCACAGCGAGGACCTCTACACCGGCCTCGCCCTCGCCCGGGCCGGGTGGAGCACCCGCTACGTGCCCGCGCTGGTCGCCAAGGGCATGTCGCCCACCGGCCTGCCCGCCTTCGTCAGCCAGCAGTACCGCTGGTGCCTGGGCTCCCTGGCCCTCGTGCGCGACCCGGACTTCCGCCGGGGGCCGATCTCGCGCTCGGCCCGGCTCTGCTTCTGGAACGGCATCCTCGGCTACGTGACCAGCGCGGTGAACGTGTTCGCCGTGCCACTGCCCGCGCTGATCATGCTGTTCTTCGCACCCGAGCAGATCCAGCCCTGGCAGGTGCTGCCCTTCCTGCCCCCGATCTGGGTCGCGCTCGTCCTGCTGCCCGCGATGTCCCGCACCCGCTGGCGTTTCGAGGTCACCCGGGTCCAACTCCTGGGCGGGCTCTGCCACGTGGTCGCCATCGCCCACGCGCTGCGGCGCCGCTCCGCCGACTGGGTGCCCACCGGCGCCGTGTCGGGCGGGACCTCACTGGCCCGCACCGTCGCCCGACTCGGGGTCGGCTGGCTCGGGTTCGTCGTCCTCGCGGGCGCGGCGGGCCTGGTGCGCGCCGGACTGGAGTACGGCTGGCGGCCCTTCTGGGCGCTCACCGCGCTGCTCGGGCTGACCGCGTACACCATGGTCCCGCTGATCCGGGCGCTGTGGCCGCTGCTCGGCCGGGCCGCCAAGGCGGGCGGCGAGGTCGCCGCGCCGGTGCGGCGACGCACCGAACTCGGCTTCGGGCAGCCGGAGGCCGTCGCCGTCACCGCCGTCCTGCTGCTGTGCGGGGTGCTCGCCTCCGGGTGGGCCGATCCGCTGATCTTCTGATCGTCCGGTTCTCCCACTCGCTTCTCGCACTCGCTTCTCGCACTCGCTTCTCGCACTCGCTTCTCTCGTTCGCTTCTCCGCTGCGTTTCCTTGCGCGTCGCCCCACCGGCGCGGATCCCGCCGCCCGGCCGCCCCATCGGCCCGGCGGGCCCGACCACCGCTGCCTGTCCAGCAAGGAGCCCTGCCGTGCCAACGGCCGTACCGCCGTCGTCCTCGAACTCCGCCGCCGCCTCCCCTTCCGCCGAACTGTTGCCCGGAGTCGTCCGGGTGGACCGGCAGGCCGTCGCCGCCGGAACCACCGGAACCGCCCCGAGGTCCGCCGAGGTCGAGTCGCCGGGCGAGCCCCGCCGGCGCACCGCCTTCCGCCCCGACATCGAGGGACTGCGCGGCATCGCCGTGCTCTCCGTCCTCGCCTTCCACGCCGCCGTCCCCGGACCGACCGGGGGCTACGTCGGCGTCGACATCTTCTTCGTCATCTCCGGCTTCCTGATCACCGGTCTGCTCACCGGCCGCCCGCTCGGCCTGTGGGACTTCGCCGCCCGCCGGGCCCGCCGCATCCTGCCCGCCGCCGCCACCGTGCTGGTCGCCACCGCCGCGGCCGGCGGCGCCCTGCTCGACCCGCTGCGCGGCACCGACCTCGCCCGCGACCTGATCGCGGCGGCCGGCCAGTTCGCCAACTGGCGCTTCGTCGGCCAGCAGACCGACTACCTGGCCGCCGAACGCGACCCCAGCCCGCTCCAGCACTTCTGGTCCCTCGGCGTGGAGAACCAGTTCTACCTGCTCTGGGGCGTCCTGCTGCTCGGCCTCGCCCGCTATCTGCACGGCCGCCGCCGCACCCTGGCGATCACCCTCGTCACCCTCGCCGTCGGCGGGATCTCGCTGGCCCTCTGCCTGCGCTGGACGGCCACCTCGGCGCCGCTGGCCTACTTCTCCACCGGCAGCCGGCTCTGGGAGTTCGCGGCCGGGGCCTGCGCCGCCCTGGCGGGCAGCGCCCTCGCGGCCCGGGCCGCCGGGGCGGCCGGAAGCGCCGGGGCAACCGGGGGTGAGCTGGTCGCCCGGACCCCCGGGAGCGCCGGCACCTGGGCGCTGCGGCTGCTGGGCTGGGCGGGCCTGGCGGCGGTGCTCTGGTCGGTCTTCGGGTACGACCGCACCACCCCCTTCCCGGGCGCGGCCGCCCTGCTGCCCGTCCTCGGCACCGCCGCCCTGCTGCTCGCCGCCCCGTCCGACCGCGTGGTCGGCGGACTGCTCGCCACCCGCCCGCTGCGCGCCGCCGGACGCCTCTCGTACGCCTGGTACCTGTGGCACTGGCCGGTGCTCACCATCGCCCAGGCCCGGTACGGCCAGCTGTCCTGGACGGTGCTGGTCGCCCTCACCGCCGCCAGCGCGCTGCCCGCCTGGCTCACCCTGCGCCTGGTCGAACAGCCGCTGCGCTACGGCAGCAGCCCGGCGCCCCGGCGCGGCCTGGCCGTCGGCGCCAGCGCCCTGGTCATCCCGCTGATCGCCGCCCTCACCCTCGGCGGCGGCACCGTCCGGGCGCTCGGCGGCACCGCCGACACCCCGGCCGCCGCCCCCGCCGGAGCCGTCGACGGGCCCGCCCTGCTCGCCCCCGGCACCCGGGTGCTCGGCCTCACCCCCTCGCTCGCCCGCGCCCGGCAGGACTTCCCACCCGGCAAGGGCTGCGAGATCCCGCTCAACGCCGACAGCAGCCCGCGCTGCCTCTTCGGCGACGAGAACAGCCCGGACCGGATCGTGCTGCTCGGCGACTCGCACGCCGGACAGTGGATCTCCGCCGGACTGAAGCTCGCCGAGCAGCGGCACTGGGCCCTGGAGGTACTGGTCAAGCCCGGCTGCCCGCTGGCCACCCTGACTGTGCGCAACGACGTCCTCGGCCGGACCTACGACGAGTGCGACCGCTGGCGCGAGAACACCCTCACCCGGCTCACCTCCGGGCCCAAGCCCCGGCTGGTGATCATGGCCGGGCTGAACCGCTACGGCAGCCAGGAGGAGCGCACCGTCGGCTGGACCCGCACCCTGGACCGGCTGGCCGCGCTCGGCGCCCCGCTCGCCTACCTCGGCGACACCCCGATGCCGGGCAAGGACATCCCCACCTGCCTGGCCGCCTCCGACGGCCGCTCCGACGCCTGCTTCTTCCCGCGCGACACCGCCTTCGAGCCCGACCCGATGCTCGACGGCGGCCTCGCGGCCCGCTACGGCGTGCACACCCTGGACCTCGGGCCGGTGCTCTGCCCGGGCAGCGGGCCCAGTTGCCCGGCGGTGCTGGAGGGCGTGGTGCTCTACCGGGACACCGGGCACATCACGGACACCCTGGCCCGGGTGCTGGCGCCGCGGCTGGACAAGGGGCTGCTGGGGCCGTCGTAGCCGTTGGCGGCTTCGGGGGCCTCGACGGCTCAGCCGTAGACGCTGCGGCAGATGCGGGCCTGCTCCGAGTTCGCCGGCCAGCGGCCGACCCGTTCGGCCTGGTCACAGATGGTGCCCGGGCCGAGGCTGGGGACGCCGGGGGCACCCGGGGTGGCGTCGGGGGCCTGGCGGCCGCCGGCGCCCGGGTGCGGGCTGCGGCCGGGCCTGGGGTGGGCCCCGGTCGTCGCGCGTCGGCCGTCGGCCTGCTCCGGGCCGCCCGGGGCGACCGCCCCGGTGGCCTGGTCGCCGCTGCCCGGCCCGCCGCCCCCCGGGGCGTTTCCCGGGGTGCCCCCCGAGGTGCTCCCCGAGCTGCTCCCGGGGGCGGGGGACGGCCCGGGGGAGGGTGCCGGGGTGTCCCCCGGGTTGTCCCCCGGGGAGCGGACCGACAGGCGGTCGGTCGGGGTGTCGTCCGGCAGGCCGGCGGAGGGCGAGGCCCCCGGCACCGCCACCACCCGGACGTCGTCGCCCGAGCCCGGCCCGCACATCACCAGCACCGCCGCCAGCACCGCGAGCGTCCCGCCCGCCGCGACCGCCCAGGCCTTCCGCGAGCGGGGCGGCGCCTCCGGCCCCGGGGGCTCCGGCGGGCCCGCCGATGGCGGACCGACCGGTGGCGGACCGGCCTGCGC
This sequence comes from Kitasatospora sp. NPDC096077, assembly GCF_040303245.1. Lineage (NCBI taxonomy): Bacteria > Bacillati > Actinomycetota > Actinomycetes > Kitasatosporales > Streptomycetaceae > Kitasatospora > Kitasatospora sp. NPDC096077. The sequence goes on from NZ_JBEOSV010000011.1 coordinate 186,284, forward strand.
GGGAATCGGGACCGGTGGCGGCTGCCAGGCGTTCGGCGGCCACTGCCACTGCTCTCCGGTGGGCTGCCCAGTCATCTGTTCGTCCTCCCAGCGCCGCCCCCGCCGTACCTTTCCGTGCTCAACGAGCGCGCCGACGCCGGGACATGACCCGGAAGAGGGGTCTGGACGGGCGCACATTGCCGCCGCGCCACATGCTGGGGTCATGGAGACCAACAGCACGTCCGCACACCTGGTCGAGGTGGCCGAGTTCCGCACCGACAGCCGGTACCGCCTCGTCCACTTCGAGGGCCACGGCTGGGAACCACTCGCCCCCGAGGAGTTCGAACCCCGGGTCCACCAGGTCTTTCCCGAGGTCGACCCGCACGATCCGGTCAAGGTGCACTGGGCCGACCACCCCTGGGAATGGCCCGCCTGGCACCCCGGCGAGGCATAGAACGCGTCAGGGCGGCCCCTGGACGCTGATCGTCGCGCCCGCCGTTCGCTACGCTTTCCGGGTGACCGTGGATCATTTCTGGCGCCGCCTGCCGGGGCAGGCCGTGGACGCCTGTTCGCCGGAGGAGATCGGCGAACTGGTGCCCCGGAGCCGCGACGTCCGCTACGACCGGCTGGCCGCCGACGGACTCGCCCTCGGGGTGCGGCAGACGGCCGTCCTGATGGAACTCGCGCTCACCGAGAACGGCCTGCATCCCGACCCCGCCGCCCGGTTGCCCGTCTACGGCGGCGCGCACCGCGCCACCGGCACCGACATGCTGGTGCTGCGCCCCGAACAGGTCGCCGCCGCCTTCATCTTCCTGCGCGACTCGGCGCTCGGCGAACTCGTCCGCCAGCAGGACACGGTGCTCGCCCGGACGGTCGCCCAACTCGACTCCGAGCCGCCCTGGTCCGAGTCCTGGGCCGCCCGCGTCGTCAACGACCTGCGCGAACTGCGGGACTTCTTCGCGGGCGCCGCCGCGGCCGGGGACGCGGTGGTCGTCCGGGAGTCGGAGTGACCGGCGTGACCAGCGCGACCGGCGGGCCTGCCGGTACCACCGGCTACGGCGAGGCGGCGGAGCAACTCGCCGTCCAGTACGAGAGCGTGGACTTCGCGCAGGTCCACCGCTCGCTGCTGCACCTCTACCCGGCGCCGCCCGCACGGGTGTTGGACATCGGCGCGGGCACCGGGCGCGACGCGGCCGCGCTGGCCGCCCTCGGCCACCGGGTGGTCGCCGTCGAGCCGACCCCCGAACTGCGGGCCGTGGGACGACGGTTGCACCCGGACGCCGAGCTGCGGTGGGTCGCGGACGCGCTGCCCGGACTCCCGCAGTTGGGCGCGGAGGACGGGCGCTTCGACCTCGTCCTGATCACCGCGGTGTGGATGCACCTCGCCCCCGCGGAGTGCCCGCCCGCGATGGCCGCGGTGGCCGGCCTGCTCGCGCCCGGCGGCCGCCTCGCCGTCACCCTGCGCCACGGCCCCGTCCCGCCCGGCCGCCGGATGTTCGACCTCCCGCCCGAGCACACCGTCACCCTGGCCCGGTCCCACGGCCTCCGGCTGCTCCACCGCGGCGAACGCGGCGACCTGCACGGGCGGACGGACGTGAGCTGGACGGAACTGGTCTTCGAACGCGAGAGATAATCCCTCCGACGTGTGTCGGTGCGTACCGCTACGATGCGCGACGTGATCCTCGCCGTCGACGTGCATTCGCATGCCTACCAACTGGGCCAGTACGTGGCCGAATGGGGCATACCCGCCCTGATCGTGGTCGTCATCGGCTGGTCGCTCACCCGTAGTTGGCGCAATCCGGTCGCCCGCACCCTGGAGGAGGCACCCCGGGTCTCCGCGCTGCACCGGCGGCGCACCACCCTCAGCGTCCTGGCCACGGTCCTGGTCGCCTGCGCCCTGGTGACCGCGCTGGCCGTCGAGGTGGGCACGGACTCCGACTACGGCCCGGCCGGCGCGTCCGGCCCCACCGGGCGCACCGTCGACGCACCGGAGACGGTCGCCGGCTACCACCTGATCACCGGCGCCGACGCCGACGCCCTGGCGGCCCGGATGCCCGGCTCGACCCCCGAACGCTACTGGTTCTACGGGGACTCGCCGGACGCCGACCGGCCGAGCGTGCTGCTCACGGCCTCCACCGCGCAGTGGGACCCGAAGCTCGCCCACGAGATGGCGACCCACTCCCTGTCCTGGGGCCTGTACAACTTCTTCGCCGGCGCCCGGATCGAGGACGCCCGGACCGTCGACGCCGGACCGCTGGGTGGCGAGATGCAGTGCGGGACCAGGACCGGCAAGGTCACCGCCGTGCTGTGCCGCTGGGGCGACGCCTCGACGGTGGGCACCGTCGCCGTCTACGACACCACCGACATCGACCGGGCCGGGGCGATCGCCGTCCGGTTCCGCACCGAGACCGAGCACTGAAGGCACCGTGACCGACATGACCGACCTGACCGCGCCCGACCACCGAGCCGTCGAGAACCTGATCGCGCGCTACGCCGAACTGGTCGACGACGGCGACTTCGCCGGCCTCGGCGACCTGCTCGCCGACGCCGTCTTCATCGGCAGCGGCACCCCGCTGCGCGGACGCGAGGCGATCGAGCGGATGTTCCACGACACCGTGATCCGCTACGAGGACGGAACCCCCCGCACCCAGCACGTCACCACCAACCTCGCCGTCGAACTCGACCACCCCGCCGGTACCGCCACCGCCCGCTCGTACGTCACGGTCCTCCAGGCCCTGCCCGAACTCCCGCTGCAGACCATCGCCGCCGGCCGCTACCACGACCGCTTCGCCCGCACGGACGGCCGCTGGCACTTCACCGAACGCCGGGTACGGATCACCCTCCTCGGCAACACCCGCCACCACCTGCGGGGTTAGCGGTCCCCGAGGATCCAGCGGTCCCCGAGGATCTACCGGTCTCCGAGGATCGCCGACGGGACGGCACCCCTAACGGCGAGGTCCGGCGGCGTACGCCAGCGGAGGAGCGATCGCCTGCGCATCCGCTCCCTCGCCGACCCACAGGGCGATGAACAGCGCGGCGGTCGCTTCGAGCAGTCCCGCACGGTCGAGACCACCTCCGGCGACGGGTTCGCAGCCCACGTCCCGTACCAACTCGTGCACGCGCACGAGGGCCGTCCCGTCGTCCCCGCAGACCGGAACGGCCAGCGGTCGTCCGTCGAACACCGGCGGCCGCATCCGCCACACGTCCTCGTGGCAGAGGTTGAAGGCCTTGACCACATGGGCTCCCGGCGCGGCCGCGGCAAGTCGCTGCGCGGCCGAGGGGCCTCCCTCGGTCAGCAGCCGGAAGCCCGGCCCGACCGGGTTGGAGCAGTCGAGCAGCACCTTGCCCGCCAGGGCCGCGCGCAGCTCCCGCGCCACCTCCGCACCCGCCGAGAAGGGCAGCGCGGCCAGCACCACCTGGCCGGCGTCGGCCGCCGCGCGCAGACCGGCGGGCTTCGCGCCGCCTCCGATCCGCGCCGAGAGCCGCTCCGCCTTGTGCGGGTCCCGCCCCCCGATGACCACCTGATGCCCGGCCCGCACCCAGTGGGTGGCGAGCGCCTCTGCCATGTTGCCCGTGCCCAGTACGCCGATTCTCATCACGTGTCCCCTCTCCGTGCCCGCCTTTGACCGTTCACACCGACGTTAGAGGGCGGGTCGGGCACCATTCGGTACGTGACGACCGACGCCTTCCTCTCCGACTGCCGAGCCCGCCTCGCCTTCGACCTGCTCTCCAACACCTGGAACGCCGTGGTGCTCTGGGCACTGCGCGACGGCCCCAGACGCCCGGTCGAACTACGCGAACAGATCGGGGGCATCAGCTCCAAGGTCCTCACCGAGACCCTGCGGCGGCTCCAGTTCAACGGCCTGGTCGACCGCCAGGAACACCCCGACACACCCCCACGGGTCGAGTACCGACTCACCACGCTGGGACGGACCTTGCTGGCGCCCATCGACGCCTTCGGCGCCTGGGCCTTCGAACACGGCGACGAGGTCATGGCCGCCCAGGAAGCGGCCACCTCCGACCCGCTCGACGCCCCGACGGCGTGAGCCCACACCCCGGGGCTCGTCGTCGACCGTCAGCCCCGGAGCGATCCTCCTGAGCCGGTCCAGGCTGCCGCACATCGCCGGTCACAGGGACCACCAGCAATACACACGAAGGCCGGCCGCCCCAGCACGCCGGACCAGGCCCGCCAAGGACTCCAGGACACCGAGTGCCGTCCGGGCGTCGACCTGGCACTGCCGCAGTTCGGCCGTCATCGACCACGGCTCGGCAGCATGGGCCAGGGCAGTCGGCGCGACCGCGGCGAGGGCCTCGACCAGGGTGTCCGACAGGCTGAACACCAGCGAGGCGTCGTCCTCCGGAGAGGACAGCAGCCGCCCCGACCGCGGGCGCCGGCTGGCCTCCTCGTAGGTGCAGTCCGTGAGGATCGCTTCGAGCTGAGCGATCGCGACCACCGGGTCGATGTTCTTGAGGAAGACCACGTCGTGCCCTGCCTCGCCCGGCCCTCCGGGCAGCCCGACCACGGCGACGGCTGCCTGGTCGTCGACGGCGGAGAAGTAGTCGCACCTCGTCATGCGCCGAGTCTGACACCCACCACCGACAGGCTCGCGATCTGGAGACGCCGACAACATGCGGGCTCAACTCCTCGGAGGCCGTTGACCCGGCGGTCGTCGAAGGCACGGAGGGGCCTTCGAACGGGGGCGACGGGCGCTCGGTGGTGTCCGCCTGCGGCGCGGGCAGTCCCGCCGCCGCGCTCGCGATGGTGTTCGAGCTCGTCGCGTCCGCCCGGACACGCCGGCGCGCGATCACCGGAGCCCACCTCGTCGCAGTGGTCCGTGCAGGTGCCCAGTTCGAAAGCGGTGCCCTCGTCGAGCGTGAGGAGCAGGCCGCTCGATCGGCTGCAGGAGCCGACAGCCGGGCTGTGACTGACACGCGATAACCCAGGGAATGTCATCGGCAGTCCTGGGACACTGGCCGCCATGGATGAGGTCGAAGTCGTCGTCGCCCACTCCGAGCGCGCGACCCTGCGCGTCGGCGACGTGTTCTTGAAGGTGGACCCCGATCAAGCGCGCATCGACGTCGAGGTCGAGGCGATGGCCCTGGC
>NZ_JBEOSV010000012.1:0-1195 GCF_040303245.1 Kitasatospora sp. NPDC096077
CCGGCCGCCCCCTGCACCCGGGGCCCCGCCCCCCCCCCCGGGGCCCCCCCCCCCCCCGGGGGGGGGGGGCGGGGGGGGGGGGGGGGGGCGCCCCGCCCCCCCCCCCCCCCACCGCCGGTCGGGCGGTGGGCCGTTGATGGGGGGGCGTGCGCCGCGTCAGCCGTTCTGCCAGGTGGCGCCCGCACCCGTGAACGCGCCGGAGACGCCGCTGTCATCGGCCCAGATCCAGTAGTTGGTGTGCTGGGCCCCGTCGGAAGTGACGGCCGAGTTGGCGTCCGCGATCCCGGCGCCGTTCTCGTTGGCGACGAACTGGCCCGTCCCGTAGTTCGCTTCGAGGCCCTCCTGAGCCGAGGCCAGGCCCGCGCAGCCGAGCACGAGCGGGGCGGCCAGGGCGCCGACGGCCAGGACGCGCTGAAGAGTACGCATGATGATCCTCCATGGAGCAGTTGATCGGTGGGACGGACCCTGGACGGCCCGCCGCGATCAAGTAGCGACGCACGGTGACGGCGAAGCAAGGTGCGCCGCGCCGGGCAGCAAACGGGGAGCATGCGGAAACACTGCCCCCACCTGCGGAAATGTCCGATCGTGCGATCAGCTGCCGAATCATTCGACTGGAGGAAGTGCGCCCGGCGCGACCGTCCGCAGCCGGCGGGCGCCCCGGCGCCGGGCGACCGCGATCCGGCCCGGATGCACTGGGCCGTTCGGGTGGCTACGGTGGAAGGAGATACTCAGAGCATCCGGGAGATTACGCCATGACTTCCGAAAAGCAGCCTGTTCATCTGACGACGCGGACGGTCACCGGCCACGTCCTCCTCAACGCCCCGATCAGCGGTGACTTCGAGGCCACCCTCACCGACGCCGACGGCAAGCCGATCGTGGGGCGGGAGATCACCTTCTTCAGTACCGCCAGCGGCCAGCGCGTCGGCAGCGCGACCACCGACCAGAGCGGCATCGCCCGCCTGAACTCCGGGTCCAAGCTCCTCGATCCGGTCATCGTCGCCAGCACCCTCGCCACCGGCGCCAGCGCGCGGTTCGAGGGCGACGACACGTACCAGTCCGCCGAAGCCCACGCCGGAACGGCCGTGGGCGTGTAACCGGACGAAGCCCCCGACAGACGAAGAGGAGTGGGGTGGAGGTTCGGCGGCTCCAGCAACGAACAGCGCGCGGGTGTACTCAAGTGCCTCTCACGGCGGGC
>NZ_JBEOSV010000012.1:1205-27254 GCF_040303245.1 Kitasatospora sp. NPDC096077
GGCCCCAACTCCCGACCCCCGCCCCCCCCCCCCCAGCCGGGCGGGGGGTCGGGAATCCCCCCCAACCACCCCCACCCCCCGGGGGGGGGCGGGCCCCGCCCCCCCCCCCCCCCCCCCACTCCTCGGTGCGTTCCGAACGATCAGGTGCTGCTCGGGCGCGGGGTGGCGGGGAGGGTGGCGGTGCCGGTCAGCAGGGGCCACTCCCGATGGAAGGGCGGGAAGGGGAGGCTCTTCTCGAAGAGCGGGGTGCCGAAGATCTTCAGGTGGGCGGTGAGCGCGCCGTTCAGGTCGACACCGCCGACCAGGGCCCAACTGCCCTTGAGCTCCGGGCCGTTGCCCGGGAGGTCGACGGCGAGGGAGCCGTCGGCCTTGGCGCTCAGATAGGGGGCGACGGTGGTCTCGACGCCGACCGTGTCGTACAGGCCGACACTGGCCTGGACACCGAGGGCGGCACGGACGGAGGCCTTGCCGGTGAGGCGGACATGCACCGGGGAGACCTTGGTGTCCGCGCTGGTGGTCGGGGTCCAGCCCTTGCCGCCGGTGTAGTCGGCGCGCACGGCCCAGGTGCCGGTGGCGTCCTGCTCGGTCTCCAGGTGGACCTGGCCGTCGGCACTGACCTCCAGGTAGCAGGTGAGGCCGAGGTTGACCACCACGGGCAGGCCCGCGACGTTCAGCACCGGGCTGGCCTGCAGCTTGGCGAAGGGGACCCGGACCGGCGCCGCACCGGTGTTGCGGGCGACGTCGCCGGTGACCTTCCAGTGCGCCTGGGCGCCCAGGTCGAAGCCGACCGAGGCGGTGCGCGGGCTGCCGGCGGCCGCGCCGTGGTAGGCGAAGTGGACGGCCGGGTGCAGCTGGAGGGAGCCGGAGGCGTCCAGGCTCGCGCCCTCGGGCAGCGGGACCGGGGCCTTGACGTTGAGCTCCAGGGTGCCGGAGGCGTCGGCCTTCACGCCGTTGCCGTCGACGCCCGCGGTGGCCTTGAGGTCCTTGACCAGCGGGGTCACCTGGATGCCGTGCACGTCGATCGGCGCCTGGCCGTCCGCCTCGGTGCGGCCGAGGAGTTCGGCGAGGGTGGCCGGGCGGGTGGTGAGGTTGAGGGTGTTGCCCGTGCCGGGGTTGACGCCGGTGACCGCGACCAGCGCGCCCTGCGGTGCGGCGGCGGTGGGCGGGCTGGCGATCAGCTGACCGGGCTGGACGGCGGCGGCAGCGGCGGACGCGGTGGCCGATGCGCTGGCACTCGCGCTGGCACTCGGACTCGCGCTCGCACTCCCGCTCGCGCTCGGACTCCCGCTCGCGCTCGGCGCATTGGACGGGGCCGCGGAGGACGGGGCGGACGGAACGGCCGTCGGGCCCGCGGCCGTCAGGACGGCGGTGCCCTTCCCCGGGTCGTAGCCGGTGAGCTGGAGGCTCTTGGTCGCCGCCGCGACCGCGCCGCCGTCCTTGCCGGGGCTGCCGATGGCGGCCTGCTGGTCACCGGCCGGGGCGACCGTGACGTTGCCGGTTCCGCCGCCGCCTCCCGTACCGGGGGACGACGTGCCGGAGGCCGCGGCGCCGGCCCGGGCGTGGGCCGCACCGGAGGCCGCGCCACCCGCCGGGCTGCCCCCGGCGGTGGTCGTGCCGCGGTCGGCGGTGCCGGTGGCGGCGGCCGGTTCGACGGCGGCCTGCGGGGTGGTGCTGCCGGAGCCGGTGGGCCCGCACGCGGCCGTTCCGGCGAGGATGAGGGTGAGCAGGGCTGCGGGCGCGGCCCTGCCTATCGAGGGTTTGAACACGCGGCGTCATGTTACTGACGAGGAATAAGTTTGTCGAAGACAGGCCAAGGCGGGCTGAAATACCAGGTCAGCATAGCCGCGCCACGGGCAGCCGAGCACCGTCCCAGGCGCCCGTCGGCGCCGCCGCCGCGAGCTCGGCGAGATAGCGGGAGCGCTCCATCGGCACCGCGCCGAGGCTGCGCACGTACGGCCCGTCCCACTGGGCGTCGAGCAGTCGCCCGCCGACGGCGGCGAACCGCGCCCCGAGGTCGGCGACGGCGACCCGGGCGGCGTCCGGCCGCCGGTGGAACATCGAGTCCAGGCTCAGCACCGGCCCGACGGCCACCCCGAAGACCCCGCCGATCAGCTCCCCGCCCTCCCACACCTCGACGCTGTGGGCCGCGCCCCGCACCTTCAGCCCGACCAGCGCCTGCCTCAACTCGGCCGTGAGCCACACTGGTTGACGCCCCTCGGCACAGCCGGTGAGGACCTCGTCGAAGGCCCGGTCGGCGGTCGTCCACCACTCGACCGCACCCCGCAGCCGCCGGGCGAGCCGGCGGGGCAGCCGGACCGCGTCGGGCCGCAGCACCGGCCGCGGGTCCGGCGACCACCAGGCCAGGACGTACGGGGCCGCCGCACCCGGCAGCAGCGCCACCTCCCCGGCGTCCACCGACTCCCCGTACAGCGCCTCGTTGTACGCGCCCGCGTACTCGTCGGCCGCGGGCAGCGGGAAGAGTCCGCGCCGGTAGGCGGCCAGCAGCTCCTCCGGCCCGAGCACCCCGCCGAAGGCCACCGGGCCCGCTCCGTCGGCCCGTCGGAGGTCCAGTGCGTCGAAGACGGTCGCGGTCACAGGAATCCCTCGTCCGCCAGCCGGTCCAGGTAGTGGTCCAACAATCCGGCGTCCACCTCCGGCAGTTCGATCCCGCTGCCCGCCAGGGCGGCGTCCGCGTTGCGCCGATCGAAGCGCGGGAACACCGGCTGGAAGTAGAGCTCGCTGATGGAGAGTTCGGATCCGGGCGCCCGGTCGACGAACAGCGGGACGAACGGCGTGATCGGGTGCGTCGGATGCCCGGCCGCGAACCGGACCAGCCGCCGCACCCACTCCCGGTACGGGACCCGGGCGACCAGGTGACCGCGCGCCCGGAGCCGTTCGGCCAGCTCGGGGAGCCCCGCCGGGTCCGGCGAGGTGAGGTGGTAGACCTCGCCGTCGGCGGGCGCGTGCGCGGCGATGTGGGCGACCGCGCGGGCGAACCGGTCGGCGGGCACGAAGTCCAGCGGCAGTCGGACGTCCGGGTAACCTCCGCTGTCGGCAACGTACTTGATCAGCGCGCAGAGTTCGGTGCCGGTGTTCATCACGCCGGTGGCGAGGTCGCCGGTGACGTCGTTGGTGCGCAGCACGGTGACCGGCAGCCCGTCCGCCGCGGCGTTGTGCAGCAGCTGCTCGGCGACCCACTTGCTCTCCACGTAGCCGACGCCGAGCCGCTCGGGGTGGGCCAGCGGCGTGCGTTCGGTGACCTCGTCGACGCCGGCCGCGCCGAACCCGGCCAGCACGGCGAGGGTGGAGAGGTAGTGCACGGGCACGCCCCGGCTGTGCCCGGCGAGCCGGACCAGCTCCCGGGTGCCGCCGACGTTGGGGGCCCTCAACTGGTGGTAGGGGTAGAGGAAGTTGACCTGCCCGCCGAGGTGGTACACCGCGTCCAGGTGCCCGGCCAGCCAGCCGAACCGCTGTTCCGTCAGTCCGAGCCGTTCGGCGGCCAGGTCGCCGACCAGCGGGACCACCCGGCCGGCTTCCGCCAAGTCCTTTTGCAGGAAGCGCTGTTGGGTTGCGCGTAGCCGCTCCAGGGCGTGCTCCCGGTCGGGGGCGCGGACCAGGCAGTGGATCCGCGCCGCGGTGGTGGCGAGCAGCACGTTCAGCAGGTGGGCGCCGCAGAAACCGGTGGCGCCGGTGAGCAGGATCTCGGCGGGCTCGGCCCGGGAGGGCGCCGGGCTCCAGGACTGCCCGACGGGGTGGGTGAGTCGGGCCTCGGCCTGCCAGTCGACGGCGGCCTCGCCCGGGGCGGTGCCGGTGCGGGCGGCCTGGAGGGCGGCGGTGAAGTCGCGCAGCACGGGCGCGCGCAGCAGCGCCCGGGTGAGGGTGCGGACATGGCCGACGTCCAGGCCGAACATCATCCGGACCCGGGCGAGCATCTCCATGGCGAGCAGCGAGGTGCCGCCGAGGGCGAAGAAGTCGTCGCCGGGGCCGACGAGTTCGGCGCCGAGCAGCTCCGCCCAGAGCTGTCCGACGGCGGCCTCCACGGCGCTCGGCCCGGTTGCTGCCGTGGGAGGTGCGGTTGTGGAGGGCGCGGTCGCCGGGGTTGCGGTCGGGGCGTGCCTCAGCGACCGCCGGTCGATCTTCCCGGCCACCGTCAGCGGCATGGCCTCCAGCGGGACGAACTCCGCCGGGACGAGGTACTCCGGCAGCCGCTCCGCCAGGAAGGCCCGCAGCTGCTCGGGCCTGACCGCCCGGTCGCCCAGCGTGTAGTACGCGGCGAGCACCCGGCTGCCGTCCGGCGCGCTGCCGTCGGCCGCGACCAGGGCCTGCCGCACCGCCGGGTGGGCGGCCAGCACCACCTCGACCTCGGCCGGGTCGACCCGGTGTCCGCGCACTTTCACCTGGTCGTCCAGGCGCCCGAGGATCTCCACCTGTCCGTCCGCCCGCCAGCGCCCGGCGTCGCCGGTGCGGTACATCCGCTCGCCGGGCAGCGGTGCGTAGGGGTCGGGCAGGAACGATTCGGCGGTCAGCCCGGGCCGACGCCAGTAGCCGCGGGCCAGGCCGGGCCCGCCGAGGTGGATCCCGCCCCGCTCGCCAGGTCGCACCGGGCGCAGCCGTTCGTCCAGCACGTGCACCCGCACGCCCGGCAGCGGACGGCCGATCGGGACCGGCGCGGCCGGGGTCGCCAGCAGCTCCGGGGTGACCTCGCAGTGCAGCGAGGTCACCGCCGCCTCGGTCACCCCGTACGCGTTGAGCAGCCGCACCCCCGGCAGCCGCTCCGCGCAGGCCCGGCAGTCGTCGGCGTGCACCACGTCCCCGCCGACCACCACCAGCCGCAGCCCGGCCGGGGCGGGGCCGCCGGGCGGCAGCAGGTCCAGCACGTGGTGCCAGTACGCGGGGGTGAAGTCGGCGACGGCCAGGCCGAGCCCGGGCAGCCGCCGGACCAGTTCGGTGGGCGCCCAGGTGTCCCGGCCGCCGAGCACGACCGTCGCGCCGGCGAGAAGCGCGGAGAACACCTGCTCCAGCGCGGTGTCCGCACCGAGCGCGGCCAGCTGGAGCACCCGCTCGCCGGGGGCGAGGCGGTAGGCGCGGACGACCCGGTCGAGGGTGAACAGCAGCGCGCGGTGGGTGACCGGGACGCCCTTGGGGCGGCCGGTGGTGCCGGAGGTGTAGATCAGGTAGGCGAGGTCGTCCGGTCCGGACATCACTCCGTCCGGCCCGGGCACCCCGGCGCCGTCCCCCGGCGCCACCCGCTCCACCCCGTCGAACCCGTCACCGTCCGTGACCGCCACCCGTGCCCCACTGTCCGCGACCAGGTCCGCCAGCCGTCGCTGCGGATGCGCCGGATCCAGCGGCAGGAACGCTCCGCCCGCCTTGAGCACCCCCAGCCAGGCCACCACCAGCTCCATGTCCCGCCCCAGGCACACCGGCACCACCTGCTCCGGCCCGACCCCCCGGGCCCGCAGCGCGGCCGCCAGCCGGTCGCTGCGCGCGTCCAGCTCGCGGTAACTCAGCGTGCCCTGCTCCCCCACCACCGCGACGGCCGTCGGCTCCCGCGCGGCCCGGGCCCGGAACAGCCCGTGCACCGTCCCGGGAGCACCCGCGCGGGCGACGGCGGGCTCGTCACCCGTGAGGGGCTCGCCCCCCTCGTCGCCGGCGCCCTCGTCACCGCCGCCACCCCCCGGTTCGACGCCCACGTGCCGTTCCACCCAGGCCAGGCACTGACCCCGCCCGGCCGGCCCGAACACCCGCCGCCACCCACCGGGCAGCGGTAAGTCCCCGGGCCAGAGCGCGTACTGACCGTCGTCGTTGCGCACCACGGCGTGACGTCCGGAGCTCACATCCGTCCGTACTCCCCGTGCGCTGTCGGCTGCGTCGTCCACCGGCTTGACCTCGTGCTGAAGCGGAAGAATGCTGGGAGGTGCGACATTTCCGACTATACGCACTCAGGGGACACCGACAACGTCCGTCGCACGGACCGCCGGACGCCGCTGATGCGTGGGCCGACCGGTTCCGCAGGAGGTTCCGCGGACCCCGCCCTCGCCCGAACTCCCCCGCCCGCACGGCGGGGTGGTGTCGCGGAGGAGGTAGCCTCATTGACTCGCCGGCGACAACGCCTGATGGTCTGTTACCTGCTCTGGATGGTGCTGTTCACCGGCATCTACTTCGCCGACCCCGCACTGCGGGTGGTCTGGTGGACGGGCATGGGGCTCGGCGGCGTCGCCGCCATCGTGGTCGGCGTCCGGCTCAACCGGCCCCGCCACCCGCTGTTCTGGTACGTGCTGGCCCTGGCCAACCTCAGCTTCACCACGGGCGAGGCGATCCAGGCGCTGCAACTCGACATCCTGCACCTGAAGAACCCGTTCCCGTCCGTCGCCGACGGCTTCTACCTCGCCGAGTTCCTGCTCTACGCGGTCGGCCTGCTCGGCTTCATCCGCTGGCGCACCGCCCACCAGGACCGGGCCGGTCTGCTGGACGCCCTGATCATCACGCTCGGCCTGGCCCTGCTGGTCTGGATCTACCTGATCCTCCCGTACGCCCGGAACCCGGCCCTGACCTGGGTGCAACAGGCCGTCTCGATCGCCTACCCGCTCGGCGACGTGGTCGTCCTCGCCCTGCTGCTGCGGCTGTTGACCCCGCGCGGCGGCAACTCCCGCGCCCTGCAACTGCTCACCGTCGGCGCCCTCGGCCTGCTCACCTCCGACGTCCTGTACGGACTGATCCAGCTGCACGGCACCTGGCGCATCGGCACCGGCGTGGAACTCGGCTGGGCCGCCTTCTACACCGCCTGGGGCGCGGCCGCGCTGCACCCCTCGATGGTCGACCTGACCAGACCGGTCCCCACCCAGCAGCCCGACCTCTCGGCCGGCCGGCTCGCCCTGCTGACCCTGGCCTCGCTGATCGCGCCCGGCATCCTGATCATCGAGTCGCTGGCCGGGAACACCAGCAACGCGGGCGTGATCGGCGCCTTCTCCGCGCTGCTCTACCTGCTGGTGCTGGCCCGGCTGGGCGTGGTCGGGGTGGCCCGCCGGCAGGCGGCGGACCGGGAACGGACCCTGCGCGAGGCCGGTGCCCGGCTCACCGCAGCGGTCACGGTGGCCGAGGTCGCGGACGCCGTGCAGTCCGCCGCCTCCACCCTGATGCCCGCCGAACGCGGGCACGTCGCCCTGCTCGCCGTCACCGAGTCCGGGGTGCTGCACATCCGACGGGCCGGCGACGGCACGGGTGCCGGCACCGAACCCGGCACCGGCACCGAACCCGGCGGTCCGCGGGACGAGGAGGTGCTCGCCCGGCTCGCCGCCCACCGGGAGACCCGGCTGCTGCCGGTCGGCTCCGGCGACCTGCCCGCCCACCTCGGCGGCATGCCCGCCGCCCTGGTCTGCCCGCTCACCCTGGCCGAACGCCCCTCCGGCGACCCGCTGATCGGCGCGCTCGTGGTCACCGGCACCGAGCAGGAGCTGACCAGCCTCTGGGGCTCGCTGGAGATCCTGGCCGCGCAGGCCGCCCTGGCCGTCGAACGCGTGGTGCTCAGCCAGGAGGTCACCCGGCGCAACAGCGAGCTGTACTTCCGCACCCTGGTGCAGAACGCCAGCGACGTCATCCTGATCCTGGACGCCGACGACGGCATCCGGTACGCCTCCTCCTCCGCCGAACGCGTCCTCGGCCACCCCGATCTGGTCGGCACCCTGCTGACCGACCTCGTCCCGCCCGAGGACAGCCGGGAGGTAGGCAAGGCGCTGGCCCGGATGCGCGGCCCCGCCGACCCGCCCCGCGGCGACCAGCCACGCGAGCACTGGCGGCTGCTGCGCCAGGACCGCTCCCCGATCGAGGCCGAGGTCCGCTCCACCGACCTGCGGGAGGACCCGACCGTCGGCGGCCTGGTGCTCACCCTGCGCGACGTCACCGAGCAGCGCCAGATGGAGCGCGAACTGACCCACCGGGCCTTCCACGACTCGCTGACCGGCCTCGCCAACCGGGTGCTGTTCCAGGACCGGGTCGGCCACGCGCTCTCCCGCGGCGAGCGCAGCGGGGCCGTCACCGGGGTGCTGTTCATCGACCTGGACGACTTCAAGATGGTCAACGACACCCAGGGGCACGCGGTCGGCGACGAACTGCTGGTCGCCGTCTCGCTGCGGGTCTCCACCGCGCTGCGCAGCTCCGACACCGCCGCCCGGCTCGGCGGCGACGAGTTCGCGGTACTGGTCGAGGACGCGCTGTGCCCGACCGACGTGGACACCATCGCGGGCAACGTGCTCGCGGTGTTCGCCGAACCGTTCAAGCTCAGCGCGGGCGCGGTCCGGGTGAGCGCCAGCATCGGCGTCGCCACCACCGAGGACAGCGTGGACGCCACCGAACTGCTCAGCCACGCCGACCTCGCCCTCTACTCGGCGAAGGCGGCCGGCCGCCGCCAGTGGTGCCACTACCGGCCGGCCCTGCAGGCCGGGCTGGTCGAGCGGCACGAGCTGAACGAGAACCTGGACTCCGCCCTCGCGGAATCCGCCTTCCAGCTGTACTACCAGCCGATCGTCGACCTCCGCACGGGCGACCTGGTGGCCTTCGAGGCCCTGGTCCGCTGGCCGCACGACCGGCGCGGCATGGTCCTGCCCGACGAGTTCATCGCCCTCGCCGAGGAGAGCGGCCAGATCGTCCCGCTCGGCGCCTGGGTCCTGGAACGCGCCGCCGAGGAGGCCGCCGCCTGGCACGCCGCCAGCTCCGCCGCCCGCCGCGCCGCCGGCCGCCCCCCGCTGCGGGTCAACGTCAACGTCTCCGCCCGCCAGTTCCGCGACGCCGGATTCGTCGACGTCGTCCGGCACGCCCTCGACACCTCCGGCATCGACCCGCGCACCCTCGTCCTGGAACTCACCGAATCCGTCCTCATCCGCCGCGACGACCGGCTGCGCGCCGACATGGCCACCCTCGGCGACCTCGGCATCGGCCTGGCCATCGACGACTTCGGCACCGGCTACTCCTCGCTGTCGTACCTGCGGGAGTTCCCGATCTCCCTGCTGAAGATCGACAAGTCCTTCATCGACGGACTCGGCCTCTCCCCGCAGCAGTACGCCCTGGTCGAGGGCATCACCCGGATCGCCGAAACCCTCGGCGTGCAGGTCATCGCCGAGGGCATCGAGCACCCGGACCAGCGCGACCTGCTCGCGGCCATGGGGTGCCCGCTGGGGCAGGGGTACCTGTTCGCGCACCCGATGGACGGCGCCCGGGCGCGGGAGCTGGTGCGGCGGGAGACGCGCGAACCGGCCTAGTCGGACAGTGCGTCAACAAGGCAATGTCGGGGAAAAGTACCAGTAAAGAACAATCGCTCCCCCCACCCGGATCGATTCTGACTTCGAGTCAGAAAACCCTCAGACAATCCTCCCCTTCTCGGCAAATCACCATCAATCAGCACCGCACGTAGGCGATCCGTTACAAAATCTTCATCCCGGCTGGCCATGAGGCCTCCAGCGGGAATGAGAGATTGTCATTCGGCTTGAAAAAGCTTTTACCAACAATGGCAATCTCTTGAGAGAGTCTTGATGTCACGACGGTCTCTGGCCTCGTCCGGTTCCACGGACGGGGCCTTCTCCACGCGCAGGACCCGGCGAATAGCCGCGCTCCTGACGCTCGGTCTGCTGGTGCAGACCGGCGTGGCGGTGGACGCGCTCACGGCGACCCCCGCCGTCGCCGCGCCCACGCCACCCGCACCCCCGGTCGCCCCGGCCACCGAGGCGGCCGACGAGGCGTCGGCCCTGCTGACCGCCCGCCTGCAGCAGCGGCGCATCGAAGTCACCGGCGCCCGAACGGAGTTCACCACCCTGTGGGCGAACCCCGACGGCACCCTGACCTCCGACCGGTCCACCGGGCCGATCCGGATGAAGATCGGCGAGGCCTGGGTGCCCGTCGACACCACCCTGGTGCAGACGGCGGACGGCAAGGTCGCGCCGAAGGCGCACCCGGGCGGGGTGGTCTTCGAGGGCGGCGACGCCGGGGTGACGGTGGGCGACAGCCTGCCGAGCGCCGCGGCGACGACGGCGCCTAGCGCCGTTCCGTCGGCCGCCCCGACGAAGACGCCCGACGCTGCCACACCGTCAGCGAGCGGCTCCGCCTCGGCGGCTGCCTCGCCGTCGGCTGCCCCCTCGGCCTCCGCTTCGGCCTCCCCGTCCTCGTCCGCGTCGGCGTCGGCATCCCCGTCGGCCTCCGCCTCCGCCGAGCCGACCCGGGCCTCCCGCAACGGCGCCCGCGCCGCCGCGGCCCCGACCGCCGACCCGAAGCCGGCCGACCCCAAGCCCGCCGAGCGCGAGCTGGTCAAGATCGGCTCCGGTGAGCAGCAGGTCAGGTTCGGCTGGCTCGGCAAGCTGCCCAAGCCCAACCTGGAAGGCAACAAGGCCACCTACGTCGACGCCCGTCCCGGCGTCGACCTGGTCCTGGAGGCCACCCGGACCGGCTTCGAGCAGTTCCTGATCGTCAAGGACCGTGCCGCCGTCGCCCAGACCGGCACCGTGACGATCCCGCTCGACACCACCGGCCTCACCGTCGCCCCGCAGCAGGACGGTTCGATCCAGCTGCTCGACAAGGCGAACGGCAAGACCGTCGTCCGTATCCCGGCCCCCGTGATGTGGGACGCCGCCGTCGACCAGGTCTCGCAGGAGCACCTGAACCGCGGCGCGGTGACGATGGAGCTGCGCGGCCAGGGCGCCGACACCGAGCTGCTGTTCACCCCGGACGCGGCCTTCCTCGCCGACCGGAAGACCCAGTTCCCGGTCACCATCGACCCGGTGGTGGACGTCGGCACGACCTTCGACACCTACGTCCAGACCAACGAGAACATCGACGCCTCCGCGTCGACGGACCTCAAGCTGGGCAGCTACGACGGCAAGGTCGTGGCCCGGTCGTTCCTGACCATCCCGGGCGGGTCGTTCAACGGCAAGCAGATCCTGGGCGCCACCCTCAACGTCGCCAACTACCACTCCGCCTCCTGCACCCCGAAGCAGTGGGAGGTCTGGAACGCGGGCGGCGCGGCCTGGTGGACCCGGTGGGGCAACCAGCCCGCGCTGGAGAAGAAGTGGGCCGCCTCGAACGACACCTGGGACGTCGCGGGCGACGGTGACAACCACGACTGCTACGCCCCGGACGGCACGTTCTGGGCCAAGGCCGACGTCACCGAGATGATCCGGTACTTCGCCGGGTTCGGCTACAACGACTACGCCTTCGCCCTGAAGGCCGCCGACGAGTCCAGCAGCCTGTCCTGGAAGCGCTTCAGCTCCGCCGAGGGCTACTGGCCGCCGTACATCTCGATCACGTACAACACCGTTCCGGCCACCCCGCCGACGGTCGAGGTCCTGCCCTCCCAGCAGGGCAACCCGCGCTACACCTCGGACCCGAACCCGCGCTTCCAGGTGCAGGCGGCCGACCCCGACGGTGACCCGCTGAAGGTCTACCTGGACCTGTGGCGCGGCGGCACCTTCCTGGGCAGCATCGTCCGGGACACCCCGAACGGCGCGATCGCCACCGTCCGTCCCTCCGACTACGGCATCGCCCGCCTCGACGAGGGCGTGCAGTACTCGATCTGGGCCATGCTCGACGACGGCAAGTCCCGTTCCGGTTGGGTCGGCACCAACGTCGTCGCCGACACTGTCAAGCCCGGTACGCCGTTCGTGAGTTCGTCTGACTACCCGTCCGACGACCTGTGGCACGGCACGGCCAACCAGCCGGGTTCGTTCACCTTCTCGCCCGCCCCGGGCACCGACGACACCGCGGCCTACGTCTACACCCTGGACGGCGGCACCCCGGTGACGGTCGCCGCCACCGGCGCCCTGACCACGTCGATCACGCCGACCACCGAGGGCCGCCGTGTCCTGTCGGTGCAGTCCAAGGACCGTGCGGGGAACCTGTCCCCGCCCGCGAGCTACGTGTTCCGGGTCGGCCAGGCGGGCATCAGCTCGCCGGTCAACGGCACCCAGAGCGCCAAGCGCGTCAAGCTCTCGGTCGAGGCCCAGACCCAGTTCAAGCGGGTGGTCTACCAGTACCGCCGCGGCCCCGGCGCCACGGAGTACAACGTCCCGCGCGCCAACCTCACCAAGGCGGACAACAGCCCGGTCACCGAGGACAAGCCGCGGCTCGCGGACCTCGGCCCGCACGCCAACTGGAACGTGCTGGACACCCTCGGCCAGACCGGCGGCGTCGTGCAGGTGCGCGCCGTGCTGTTCCCCGAGGACGGCTCCGGCAACGGCTACACCACCGTCTGGAACACCATGACGGTCGACCGCAACGCCGACGGTGCCGCGGGCACCGAGATCGGCCCCGGCTCGGTCAACCTGCTCACCGGCGACTACTCGACCGACGTCACCGACGCCGACGAGTTCGGCATGTCGGTCAAGCGCACCACCTCCTCGCGCGACCTCGGCCGCGGCTGGCAGCCCCAGGGCGAGCGGCTGACGGTCAACCAGCGCCAGATCGGCACCGACACCACCGGCTTCACCGCCGGCCAGACCAACATCTCGCGCTCCACGGCGCGCGGCCACGACAGCTCCACCGACTCGCTGCTGATCACCCCGGCCGCCTCCGGCTGGGACTCCTTCGCCGCGCTCGGCCCGGAGTACACCATGGGTCAGGGCATGAAGCCCGGCCGCACCTACCGGCTCACCGGCTGGATCTACGTCCCCGGCGCCACCGGTCTGGACAACCCGCTGGCCAACCGCGGTCTGCGGATGGTCGGCGTCTACCGCACCCCGGCCGGCTACGGCGAGACCGCCTCGCCGAAGGCCTCGTTCACCGACGGCTGGCAGCAGCTGACCGTCGACATGGCCGTCCCGGCCGACGCCACCGAGGCCTGGTTCCGCCTCTACAACGGCAACGCGGCCGGCAGCGGCAAGGAGGTCTTCTTCGACGACCTCTCGCTGAAGGAGATCGTCGCCCCGTTCGGCCCGCAGTGGGCCGGCGGCCCCGACGCGGGCACCGGGTCCGAGCTGCGTTCGCTCTCCTTCCCGCAGTCCGACCTGGTCGAGATCAAGGGCAACGACGACAGCTCGCTGACCTTCGCCAAGGGCAACGACGGAACGTTCTTCCCCGAGCCCGGCGCCGAGTCGCTCACCCTGAAGGCCGTCCCGGCCAAGTCCGGCGCGATCGTGCTGTCCACCTCGGGCCAGTGCCTGGAGGTGCCGAACGGCGCCGCCGGCAACGGCGCGCGGCTGCAGCCCGCCCCGTGCACCGGCGCCGCCAACCAGCAGTGGACCCGCGGCGACGACCTCTCCCTGCGGCTGCTGGGCTACTGTCTGGACAACCCTGCGGGCTACACCGACAACGCCACCCCGCTCATCCTGTGGGGCTGCAACGGCGGCACCAACCAGCAGTGGGAGTCGCGCACCGATGGCATGGTGACGAACCGCTACTCCGGCAAGTGCCTGGACGCCGACAAGGGCGCCTCGATCTGGGTCTGCTGGGCGGGCCCCAACCAGATCTGGGACATCCAGACCGCCGGCACCACCTACGAACTGACCGAGCTGGACGGCTCCAAGACCGTCTTCGCCCGCCAGGCCGGTTCCGACATCTACCAGGTGGTCAGCGAGACGGGGCCCGAGGCCAACTCCACGACCCGCTACCAGTACGACACCACCGACGGCCGCTCGCTGGTCAAGCGGGTGATCCCGCCGGTCGAACCGGGCGTCGACGACGTCAACGGCTGCACCGTCGACCCGTTGCCGCGCGGCTGCCAGGTCCTTGAGTACGACTACGGCAAGGTCACCACGGCCACCGCGTCCACCCCGGGCGACTACCTGGACCGGGTGCGCGCCGTGAAGGCCTGGTCGTGGAACCCGGTCACCTCCAAGCAGGAGCCCGTCGAGGTCGCCCACTACGCGTACGACGACCGCGGCCGCCTGGCCGAGGTGTGGGACCCCCGGCTGGCCACCCCGTTGAAGACCACCTACGGCTATGACGACGCCGGTCGCGTCACCCGCGCCACCCCGGCCGGTCAGCTGCCGTGGAACTTCGACTACGGCAAGGCTGCCGCCGACCAGGACCCGGGCCGACTGCTGAAGGTGCGGCGCGCCGCGCTGGCCCAGGGCTCGAAGGACCAGGTCAACGGTGAGACCGCCACCAGCGTCGTCTACGACGTACCGCTGACCCGCGGCGCCGGCGGTCCGTACGACATGGCCGGCCCGGACGTGGCCAAGTGGGCGCAGACCGACGCCCCCACCGACGCCACCGCCGTCTTCGACCCCGAGGACAACCCGGGCACCGGCACCGCCTCGGCCGCCAAGCCCGGCCCGGACGGCTACAAGCCCGCCAGTGTCCACTACCTCAACGCCTCCGGCAACGAGGTCAACACCGCAACTCCGTCCATCACCCCCGGCGGTGACATCGACACCAAGGAGTACGACCGCTACGGCCACGTCGTGCGCACCCTGGAGGCCACCAACCGCTCCATCGCGCTCAACACCCACCCGGAGGCCGACAAGTACGCGGCCGAGCTGAACCTGCCGACGGACTCCGCCTCGCGGGCCCGCCTGCTGGACTCGCGCACCGTCTACACCGCCGACGGCCTGGACGTGGCGGAGACCCTCGGCCCGGTGTACCGCGCCGCGCTCGCCGAGGAGGTCAAGGGCCAGAGCAACCCGGTCACGGTGACCGCCGAGGCCGAGAAGCTGCCGCAGCTGGGCACCAACACCAAGGTCCAGGTGGACAACGACTGCTGCGGCCTGACCTGGTCCGGCGGCGCCCACCTGAGCATCCGCGGCACGGCGGCGGGCGCGTTCGACAGCATGCGGGTCAGCGTCCCCGAGGAGGGCGACTACGTCCTCTCCGGCCAGCTCACCAAGGCCAGCGACCACGGCGTCATCCAGTGGTCGATCGACGGCCGGAACGTCGGCCGGCCGATCGACACCTACAACGCGGGCGGGCTGATCGCCCCGTTCACCGTCGGCGAGTCGGTCCACCTGGCGCGCGGCGACCACGAGCTCAAGCTCACCCTGGTCGACACCAACACCGCCAGCGGCGGCGAGCGCTTCCACACCGGCGTCGACACCGTCACCCTGACCAAGACGACCGTCAACCCGACGCTCCCGACCGGCACTTCGGTCGTGGCCCGGGACCACAACACCAACACCTACGACGAAGGGAAGCCCGACGGCCAGGCCTACCACCTGGTCACCACCGCCACCGACGGCGCCCGCATCGACGGCTACGCCGACGACGTGGAGCTGCGGGTCACCAAGAACGGGTACGGCACGCCGATCGGCGGGACCTCCGGCTGGACGCTGAAGAGGCCCACCTCGGTCACCACCGACGCGCTCGGCGCCAAGCTCACGAACACGATGAGCTACGACGCCCAGGGGCGCACGGTCGAGACCCGCGTCCCCGGCAACAACGCAGCGGACGCCGGCACCGTGAGGACCGCGTACTACACGGCGGGCGCCAACGCGGCCGCCCAGGTCTGCGCCAACCGTCCGGAGTGGGCGGGACTGCCCTGCACCACCAGCCCGGGCGCGGCCGTCACCGGCGCGGACTCCGCGCGGATGCCGACCACCCTGCCGGTCAAGCAGGTCACCCGGTACTCGCGGTCCGGCAAGCCGGAGGAGGTCGTCGAGACCAACGCCGGCAAGACCCGCAAGACGGTGACGGTGTTCGACGCGGTCGACCGGCCGGTCTCCACCGAGACCACCGGTGACGAGGGCACGGCCGTACCGAAGTCCGAGACCACGTACGACCCCGCCGCCGGCGAGGCCGTCAAGGTCACCGCCGACGGCAAGTCGGTCAGCACGGTCAAGGACGTCCTCGGCCGCACCGTGTCCTACACGGACGCGGACGGCGCGACGACCACGACCGAGTACGACAAGTTCGGCAAGCCGGTCAAGGTCACCGACCCCAGCGGCGCGCTGTCCTTCACCTACGACCGGGCCAAGGACCCCCGCGGCCTGCTCACCTCGGTGACCGATACCAAGGCCGGCGAGTTCACCGCCAAGTACGGCCCGGACGGTCAGCTCGTCGAGCAGACCTACCCCGGCGGCATCGTCCGCAAGGACACGCTCAACGCCTCCGGCAAGGCCGTCGCCCGCAGCTACACCCGGGCGTCCGACGACACCGTGATCTGGGCACAGACCAACGAGCTCTCCACCCAAGGCCAGATCGTCAAGGACAGCACCGGCAACGGCAGCAAGAGCTACGGCTACGACCGCCTCGGCCGCCTGGTCAAGGCGGAGCACGGCAGTACGGGCAGCGGCTGCACGACCCGGGTCTACACCTACGACAACCACTACAACCGCACCGGCAAGGCCGTCTCCGGCTCCGCCGACGGCAGCTGCACCACCGCCGGCGCCACCACGAACACGTCCACGTACGACAGCGCCGACCGGATCACCGACCCCGGCTACCAGTACGACGCGTTCGGCCGCACGGTCAAGACGCCGGCCGGCTCCTCCCTCGGCTACCGGGTCAACGACCTGGTTGCCTCCCAGGAGACCGCCGAAACCCGGCAGACCTGGACCATCGACCCGACCGGGCGCTTCAACGGCAGCACCACCGCCAAGAAGCAGGCCGACGGCAGCTGGTCCACCACCGCCACCAAGGTCCACCACTACGGCGGCGAGAGCGACAGCCCCCGGTGGATCGTCGAGGACCCCGCCTCCGGCGCCTGGACCCGCAACGTCCCGGGCACCGACGCCGACCTGGCGGCCACCGTCACCAACAAGGGAGAGACCCAGCTCCAACTCACCAACCTGTTCGGCTCGGTGGTCCTCACCACCGACACCGCCCTCACCAAGCCCGTCCTCCTCGACGCCGACGAGTACGGCAACCCGGCGCAGGGGCAGCCCGCCACCCGCTACGGCTGGCTCGGCGGCAAGGAACGGTCGGGCGAGGCCCAGGACAACCTGGTCCTGATGGGCGTCCGCCTCTACAACCCCGCCACCGGCCGCTTCCTCTCCGTCGACCCGGTCCAGGGAGGAAACGCCAACGCGTACGACTACGTCTACGGCGATCCGATCAACCAGTACGACCTCGACGGCCGCTTCTGCCTGAAGCACCGCAAGGGCGGCGGCTGCGTAGGCGGCCGCACCTTCAACAAGGCCAAGGACAAGGTCAGCCACGCCGCTTCGAAGGCCACCAACGTGGTCAAGGGCGCGGCCAAGAAGGTGAACAAGCGGAGCGTGGTCCACTTCGCCGTGAACGTCGGCGTCGGAGCCGTCGCCGGTGGCGGTGCCGCTCTCTTCTGCGGAGCGACCGCAGGCCTCGGCTGTCTGGTCGTCGCGGGCGCCGTCATCGGCGTCACGGTCGGCACCCCTGCGCACGTCGGCGCGGACGGGGTGATGGGCTACAAGGTCTCCGATCGGCAGATCGGCAAGTACGCCCTGCAGTCCGGATTCGGCGGGGTCAACCAGGGCTTCATCCGGGACCGTTACACCACCTCGCTCTTCGGCCTGGCCTGGGGCCGGTTCGCACGCGGCTGGAGGAACATCACCGCAGGAACCCGGTTCATGAGGTAACGGACCGACCGCATTAACACGGCCGGTACGGTGGGAGAGACCACCGAGCCTCTCCCACCGTACCGGCCAGCTATCCAATCCCCATCGAGAGAAGGAATCCGAGGAGCACGCCCCATGCAACTGCACCACATCGGAAAGCGGCGGCAATGGCTCGACCCGGTCAGTCCCCAGGGTGTTTCCGCAGAGATCGACTCTCCGCTCGGCACGGTACGAGTCAACCGCAAGCGCACCGGCGCTGTGACGTCCTTCGGCAGCCGTCTCGAACAATGGGACTTCATGCTGGACGAGACCCGCATCCTGTCTGTCGACGGAATGTTCAACCCCGGCTATCCCGCCCGGCGACGCGTCCGCCATGGACTCGACATCACCCTGCTCGGGGAGCCGGGCCGGGTGTCGGCTGCCCGCACCCTCCGGCCGAGTCGGCGGTACGTCAGGATGAACACCCCAACCCTCACGTACGAGGCCCGAACCCACTTCCCCGGATACGTCGTGCGCGATGGGAACGGGATCGAGCGGGCCCGCTATGACGGCGCTTTCTGGGAGTTCGAAGAACCCGATCCCGCCGACGTGGCCTTCGCGTCGTTCTTCATCGCGGCAGCCCTGGAACCGTTCATGACCTCGCCGCTGCTGGAGATCTTCTGAGCCCGGCTGTGAAAGCCGAGAACCCAGCGGGGAGCGCATGGATATCGTCATTTCCGGCCTCATGACCGTCGGCCGGGGACTGCTCGCAGTCTTCGATGCGGCCAACTTCGTCGAAGGGTGCAAGACTATCGCCCAAGAAGCCAGAGGGACCAAGGAAGACGAAGAGAAGTGAAATCCTGGTACGCGGTGCGGTGTGTGTTCCGGTGGGAGGCCTCGGAGGGGCCTTGCTACGAGGAGCGGCTGACGCTGTGGCAAGCCGGGTCATCGAACGAGGCGATCGTACGGGCGGAGGAGGAGGCCGGACGGTACGCGCGTGAGAACGGGGTCGAGTACCTGGAGTTCGCGCAGGCGTACCGGCTGGCGACCGACGGGCGGCCGGGGGACGGGGACGAGGTGTTCTCGCTGCTGCGCGACAGCGAGCTGGGCGAGGAGGCCTACCTGGACCGGCACTTCGACACCGGTCAGGAACGTCAACGACACGCCCGGGGCGCGTGAACCGAGCGGCGGTCAAGGAGACTTGACCGCCGCCAGACAGAAACAACACCAGCGCCATGACCTGGCGTGAGCTGCGCATGGTCGGTCGCCATCCAAGGAAGTGAAATGGAAGCAGCATTTTCGGGGATGTCACCCTGGGAGATCAACCGGGACTTCACTGAGATTGCTACGCCGCTGGGCGCACTCGATCTCCACAATGATGCCTCCCTTGTTGGGTTTCGAGTTTTCGGACACCCCCTGCCGTCACTTCTGATCGACTTTTCCGATGGGCGCGGCCGGCCATTCTCGCTGGAGTTCAAAAATGTCGGTGAACTGACCGTTCGGCAGGGTGGTGTGGCTTCGGATGGATGGCTCGAAATCCCCGAAGACGCCGAATGCGAGGGTCTTGACAATGTAAGCTACTATGAGTACGGAACCGACCTTCCTCCAGTCTTTGACATTTCCTCACTCAATCTGGATATGAAGTTCCGATCAGGAGAGGTCCGCTTCATTCGGCCAGCCGAATAGTCGCGATCAGTGATTCACTGATTGATCTCCATTTTTCGTGACGGCCCGTCGGTTCGTCCGGCGGGCCGTTTCGGCATTTCTGGCTACTGTCGCGGCCCGGGTTGCCCACACCTCCAGAATCACCAAGGCCGAACTGATCCAACTCTGCAAACCTTCCGGATACTTCCGGTACGATCCGCGACACAATGACCGAATGGAGCTCGCGGTGAGATTCAAAGTCGAGATCGAGAACCGCAGCGACCGACAAATGGAGCTCATGCTCGAACCCGAGGGCAGTGACTTCTGGATGGAACCCGGCGACGCGCTCGTCGTGAACAGCGAGGCGCCGCCCGGCACCGAAATCCCTTCGTCGTACAGATGACGGATGACGGCGTATCGGTCTGGTCCAACTACGGCCCCGGCTGGGTGTCCACTCGAGCCGGCGAGGACCTCGACACCGGACACAACAGGCCCGACGATGCCTATCCGGAATTCAAGAGATCCGCAACGGACGCCGAACCCCGAAAGGACTGGCCGGGGAGGCTCCTCCCCTGGCGCCGGGACGAATGACCGCCATGGAACTCGACTCCGCCGGAGCCGGGTCGACCTCGCCCGGCGGCGTGTTCGCTGCGGACTCGACATCACCCTGCTCGGGGAGCCGGGCCGGGTGTCGGCGGCCCGCACCCTCCGGCCGGGGCGGCGGTACGTCAGGATGAGCACCCCGACCCTTGCGTACGAGGCCCGAACCCACTTCCCCGGATACGTCGTGCGCGACGGGAACGGGATCGAGCGAGCCCGCTACGACGGAGCCTTCTGGGAGTTCGAGGAACCCGATCCTGCCACTGTGGCCTTCGCCTCGTTCTTCATCGCGGCAGCCCTCGAACCGTTCATGACCTCGCCACTGTTGGAAATCTTCTGAGCCCGGCCGCGAGAGCCGAGAAACGAGTTTGGAACGCATGGATATCTTCATATCCGGCCTGTTGGCTGTCGGCCGGGGCTGCTCGCGGTCTGCGATGCGGTCAGCTTCGTCGATGGGTGCAGGATGCTCGCCCAAAAGGTCAGAGGAACCAAGGAAGACGAAGAAAAGTGACCCGAGGCGTTGGAACGGGCCGACGGGTTGGCTCGGGAGGGGATGAGACATGACAGCGGCGAAGAAGTCCTGGTACGCGGTGCGGTGCGTGTTCCGGTGGGAGGCCTCGGAGGGGCCTTCGTACGAGGAGCGGCTGACGCTGTGGCGGGCCGGGTCGTCGGACGAGGCGATCGGGCGGGCGGGCGGAGGAGGAGGCCGAGCGGTACGCGCGTGAGAACGGGTTCGCGTACCTGGAGTTCGCGCAGTCGTACCGCCTGGCGACCGACGGGCGGCCGGGGGACGGGGACGAGGTGTTCTCGCTGCTGCGCGACAGCGAGCTGGACGAAGGAGCCTACCTGGACCGTCACTTCGACACCGGGCGGGAGCACCAGGGCGGCAACACCTCCCGGGAGTAGGAACGGGTCAACGTCGGCGCGGACGGATTCCTCGGCCATCGACCCTCCGATCGCGAAATCGCGGGCTACGCCCTCAAATCCGCGGCAGGTGGCGGCTACTCGGGCGGATTCCGATCCGTGGCGAAAACCTCTCCGTACGGATTGATGGTGAAGGGCATCAAACGCCTGTGGCGGTGACACCCGAGCCCCTCAGGTAGAGTCGCACAGGAATCGTGCGACCAATCCACCGGCCGGCCAACGGCGCTGAACCAACCGATGGCCCAGCCGGCTTCGGTGGGGCGCGCGATCGCACGCCCCACCGAGCGCCGAGAGATCCACAGCAAGCATTCGGAGCGACAATGGAACTCAAGGTTCTCGTTTCCACCATTCAATGGCTGCACCGGGCGAAGAAGCGGGAAAAGCTCGCGGAACTCACCTCCCCGCTCGGAGTGATCGATATCGTCCGAGGCCCGATGGACGAGCTGAACGCCTCCGGGCAGATGCTGGAGCGCTGGGAGTTCCTCCTCGACGGGGCCGAACTCCTGGTCGTGAACGGCATGGGCACACCCGGCCACGGAGCCCGGCGACAGGTGGCCGCTGGGCTCGACATCGTGGTCCAGGGTGTGCCGGGCCGCCTCAACGGTGCACGCGGGCTCCGGTCATCGCGACGATTCATCTCGATGACGGCAGGGGACATCAGTCTCGAAGCGCGCCCACAATGGCCCCGGTACGTCGTCCGCGACGGCTCGGGAAAGGAATGCGCCACGACCAACGGCAAGGCCTGGACCTTCACGAGTCAGGACCCTGCCCTGGTCGCGTTCGCAGCCTACTTCGCATCGGCCGCCATGGAGCCGATGCTCACCTCGCCGCTGCTGGAGATCTTCTAGGTTCGCCGGAGAAGAACCGAGGCACTGCGGTGGCGGGGCGCCCCCGGGTGCCCCGCCACCGCCCACCCGAAGGAATGGGTTTCTGTGGACACGCTCCGAAGGCTTCTCTGGCGTACGGGTTCCCGTCTCGGCTCGCTGCGGTACACAGCCCGCCTGGTGAACGCCCATGCGGATGCGGGCGATCTCAACCGAGCGATGGCCGCGGCCGCCTCCAAGGCTGCCGCCGGCATCCCGGGCGCCAACCTGCTGGCAGCAGATCTCCTCGCAGACCGGATCGGGGACCGGAAGGCCGCCGAAAGCTACTACAGGGCGGCCGTTGATGAAGGGGACGAGGAGGCGTTCAACAATTACGGCTGCTTCCTCAGCGAGGACGACGATCGCGCCGAGGAGGCCGAGGAGATGTTCCTGAGAGGGATCTCCACAGGAGATCCGCTGGCGATGGAAAACCTCGGCAAGCACTACTTTGATCTGGGGGACGACGAGGCCGCTGCCGAATTCCTGAAAAAGGCCGTCGAATCGGGCAGGAACAACGCGCTCTCGTACCTCGCCCGGGCGGAATCCCGCAGCGGACGAGCCGCCCCAGCACTTGCCCATGCACGAATGGCAGCCGCCCACGGTGTTCGCTCGGCCGATCTGGCGCTGGCCGAGGCGCTCGCATCCGATCCGGCGGCCGATCCGGCCGAGATCGACGTGGCCTACCGGCGAGCCGTGGCCGGATCCGACGAAGGGGCGCCGTTCTCGTACGGTCGTTGGCTTCAGGACAACGGACAGCCGAGCAAGGCACTGTCCCAGTACCAGGACGCAGCCGACCAGGGCGAGATCAACGCGTTCCTCAACATGGGGAACATCTTGAGCGATCTCGGCGACCCGACAAGGGCAGAGGAGATGTACCGGCTCGGCCGGGAAGCCTCCGATCCCGAGTCAGCGGCAGCACTGGCCGAACTCCTCGCGTCCCGAGAACGCTACTCCGAAGCCACTTCGGCGGTCGGTGCCGCAGAGGCCCTGGGGCTTCCTCCGCACAGGGTCACGGAACTACAGGACCTGGTGACCAGGGCCCGTAACCACCGACCCGAGCTGGATGAGTGAACAACGAACCGCACTCTCACTGAAGAATCCCAGGAGTTCCATGGAGATCATCGTTTCCGGCCTGTTGGCCGTCGGCCGCGGACTGCTCGCAGTCCTCAACGCGGTCAACACCTATGAAGGATTCAGGATCATCGCCCGTGAGATCAGAAGGACCAAGGAACGCGAAGTGAGGTGAGGGCAAGCGAGGCGTCGACCCCCACCACTGCGGAGCAAGTACGGGTCAACCGAGTGGCGGTCAAGGTTACTTGACCGCCGCTTCATCCTTTTTCGGCCGACGGACTGTCACACTGTGCGACCCCGAGCACAGTTGAGGAGTTTCCGTGGACGGCAGACGGCCCCTGATCGAGGACTTCCCCACCCACCCCGATGGCGATCCCGCCGCCGAGCTGGCCCGAGTGGTGCGGGAGCGACGTACCGAGTCGGGGCTGTCGCTCGCGCAGCTCGCGGAGCGATCGGGGCTGGGCGAGGGGCAGTTGAGGGCGGTGGAGGCGGGACATGCGGCGCCGACCCTGCCGCTGCTGGCGGCGCTGTCGGAGGCGATGCGCGACGCGCAGGTTCACCCTCACGAGTGATTGCCGACACTCCGCACACTGACCGACACTCGGAGTATCCGGAGAGCCCAAAGGCCCTCCCGGCGCAAGGAGTTGCTGCCATGACCGCAACCGAATCCTCCGCCTCCTCCGAGATCCCGCAGATCGTCGACCACGCCCAGCCCGCCGAGCACGGGCAGAACCTCGCGGACGTCGGCGGCAACGTCGGCGCCGTGTGGCGCGCCTGGTGGACGTGGACCCCGTCGCACGGGACGTTCAACCTGCAGTTGGACTGGAACGTGATCGGGATCGACTCGACCGTCGTCATCACCGCGTCCGAGATCGACTCCAACGGGAACCGCTTCGTCGGTGCGGCCGCCTTCCAGGTGTCGAGCATCGCCCCCGGCAACGGCATCGTGACGTTCAAGATCGACATCGGCTGGGGCAGCTCGCTGCCGATGCGCACCGACGTCCTGGTCTTCAACTGACCGGTACGCAGGGCGCGGAGAGCCGGAAGAGGAGGGAGTGGGAAGTCGGCCGGTCCGACTTCCCACTCCCTTCTCGCGCATCAGCCCAGGGGTGTAAACCCGTGGACCAATGCGGGCGTTCGGGAGATCAATCGGTGGGCCGATGCCGGCCTCCCGGGCCGCGTGACAGCGTTCCGGCCATGGACACCACGCCGTTCACCGGCCCCACCGCCTCCACCGGACCGACCCGCCGTCGCGTGTTGGGCACCGCCCTGGCCCTGGGCGTCGCCGCCCCGCTCGGCCTGGCCTCCACCGCCCGGGCGGACGCCCCCGCACCCTCCGGCGGCACCCCGAACCGGCTCACCCTCCCCGAGCCGACCGGCCCGCACCGCGTCGGCACGGTCGCCCTGCACCTGCGCGACACCTCCCGCCCGGACCCGGTGGCCGGCGCCGGGCGCTTCCGCGAACTGATGGCGAGCGTCTGGTACCCGGCCCGGCGGACGGAGGACTTCCCGCTCGCCCCCTGGCTGGCCGACGGGCCGATGCAGGCCTTCCTCCAGGACGTCGGCTTCCCGCTCCCGCTCTCGCTCGCCCCGCTCACCTCCGGGCACCTGGGCGCGCCCGTGCACCGCTCCGGCCGCCGGCTCCCGGTCGTCCTGTACGCGCACGGCGCGCACAGCCACCGGGGCGACCACACCGTCATCGTCCAGGAACTCGCCAGCCACGGCTACGTGGTGATCACCGCCGACCTCCCGCACGACGCCTTCACCCAATTCCCCGGCGGCCCCGTGCTCACCCCGGGCACGGACCCGACGGCCGACACCGGCGTGCGGGCGTACATCCCGGACTTCCGCTTCCTGCTGGACTGCGTCGAGGAGTTGGCCGCCGGCCGCAACCCCGACGCCGACGGCCGCGAGCTCCCCGAGGGCCTGCTCGGCGCCCTCGACCCGCAGCGGATCGGCATGTTCGGCTGGTCCAAGGGCGGCAGCGTCACCGCCCAGACCACCGTCCTGGACCCCCGCATCCGGGCCGGCCTCAGCCTGGACGGGCCGATGATCCCGACCATCACCACCGACCTGGACCGGCCGTTCCTGATGATGACCGCCGCCTGGCCCCGCACGCCGGGCTCGGACGCCGAGACCTTCTGGACCCACCTGCGCGGCTGGCGGCTGAACGTCCAGGCCGAGGGCGCGGTCCACAACTCCTACGGCGACAACATGACGCTGATCCCCCAGGCCGGGAAGCTGCTCGGCATGACCGAGCAGCAGATCCAGCAGCAGGTCGGCACCCTCGCCCCCGAACGCGGCATCGCCATCCAACAGGCCTACCCGATCGCCTTCTTCGACCGCCACCTCCGGCACCGCCGCGGCCCCCTCCTCGACGGCCCGTCCGCACGGTTCCCGGAGGTCGAGTACCTCCCGTGACCAGGGCCCCGGGCGGCCCCCACGGGGGTGCGGCCGCCCGGGCCCGCACGGACGGCCGCACCCCCGCCCCTCGGCGAGGGGCCGCTCGGCGAGGGGCCGCGTCGTTCCTCCGGGGGTCAGACCGACATGCCCTGGGTCGCGCTGACGGTGGGCGGGGTGGTGCTGCCCGCGGTGGCGCCGAGGGTGCGTTCGACCTTGGCGACGGCGGTGCGGTACTGCATCGAGGCGGCCTGGGCGTCGGCGCCCTGGCGCTGGAAGAAGCCGTAGGCCAGGCCGACGGTGCCGAAGCGCTCGACCCCGACGAAGGCGCTGAGCTGGATGCCGGCCAGGGTGCCGTCGAGCCGTACGGCGGGGGCGTCCTGGCGGTCGCCGAGGGCGACCGGGGTGACGGTGAAGGTCACCGTGTCCCCGCTGCCGGCGTTGAAGGTGATGGTGTGGCAGGTCCGGAACGCGTCGGTGGCGGTGGCCAGGTCGGCGGTGAGCCGGGCCGGGTCCTCGGCGGTGAGGGACTCGGTGACCATCGGGTTGCCGTCCTGGCCGTCCAGTTCGGTGACCGCCTGCGGGGCCGCCGGGCCGGGCGCGGTGGCATGCAGGTTGACGAGGGCGCTGAGGGCGTCGCAGCCGGTGACCGGGGTCGGGGCCGCGCCGGGGGTGGGGAGTTCGGTGGCGGGCAGTTCGGTGAAGCCCGGTCCGGCGTCGTCCGCGGTGAGCAGCGCCGACCTCAGCTGGTCGGCGGAGGGCAGCGGCTGGGTCTGCGCGGCACCGGCAGCGCCGGCAGCGCCTGCGGCACCGAGAGCGCCCCCGGCACCCGCAGCGCCTGCGGCTCCGGCGGGGCCCAGCACGGCCGCCGCGACCAGGAGCGCGGCGGGGAGGGCGTGGAGTGGCCTCGGGAGGGACATGCGGGCCCCCGGTCGAGAGGTCGGGCAGGGACAGGGGTCCAGTGTCCCACCGGGGGCCGGGCGGGGCGCGCGGGCGCACGTCCGCGCAGGTCAGACGGTGGGGCCCGGGGGGGGTCGCCCCCGGCCCCGGGGGGGCGGGGGGGCCCCCCCCCCCCCCCCGGCAGAGGGGGGCGGCCCGCGCGGGGGCCGGGGGGTTAGGCCGCG